>NZ_JBHXQZ010000021.1:0-90305 GCF_042717095.1 Streptomyces sp. NPDC058632
GTCCACGTGCCGCAGCACCACGGCCCGTCATGAAGCGAACCGACGACCGGCTGATCCCGGTCCTGCTGCTCTGCGCCCAGGCCGTGATGCGGCCTGGGCGGCGCCGGTGCGTGGCAACGTCACACCCGCGTCCGCCCTTCTCGTGGCCGTCCTGGTCGCCGGACCGGTGACGGCCGCACTTGTCCTGGTCTCCGCCGCCTGCGCGCTGGGCGCGGGGCCGCTGCAACCGCCCGGACCCGGCGTCCTGAGTTCCGGCATTACCAGGAAACCGATCACCCGGCGGCCTTCACGAGCTTCCCGTGCCGGACGGCTCGGGAAGAAGGCATGTGGCACGCGCCCTCTTCCGGCTGGAGGCTGACGCGGGCGGACCCAACCACATGAATGATCACTACGGGTAACCATGCGCAGGAGGGCCTTCCACGGAACCGCCCTTTGAACTGCGACAGGGCGTGAACCGAGGGGACGGTTACTCCGTTGAGTGATCGAACGGTTGTCGTCCACAGTGGGGAAAAGCATGGTCACCGTCGAAGGAACCAGTACTGCTCGGTTCGAACCGGTCCGAGCAGCACTGGCAGCACACATCGAGTCCGGCGAGGAATTGGGTGCGTCGATCGCCGTCGACGTCGACGGAGTCATGGAGGTCGACATATGGGGTGGGCACGCCGACGAGGCACGAACCGTTCCGTGGCAGCGGGACACACTGGTCAGCCTGTGGTCGGTCACCAAGACCCTCAGCAGTCTGGCGGCTCTTGTCCTCGTCGACCGGGGAGCGCTGGATCTCCACCGTCCGGTCGCGGAGTACTGGCCCGAATTTGCTGCCCAGGGCAAGCAGGACATAGAGGTGCGGCACGTCCTGGCACACACCTCGGGGCTCTCCGGCTGGCAGCAGCCCTTCACCATGGACGACCTGTGCGACTGGCCGACGGCGAGTACCCGACTGGCCGGGCAGGCGCCCTGGTGGAGGCCGGGGAGTGCCTCGGGCTACCACGTGCAGACCCAGGGCCAGCTTGTGGGAGAGCTTGTCCGGCGGGTCAGTGGCCGTACCCTGACCGAGTTCGTCGATACCGAGATCGCGGGGCCGTCGGAAGCCGACGTCCAGATCGGTGCGCGGGAAGCCGACTGGCCGCGTATCGCCGGGCTGGTGCCGCCGTCGCAGGCCCTCGAAGTACCCGCCGATCTCGATCCCGAGGCCATCTTCACCAAGACGTTGTTCGGAAGCCCCGCCCGGGACGAGCACGTCGACACACCGCAATGGCGCCGCGCCGAACTCGGAGCCGTCAACGGACACGGCAACGCACGGGGCGTGGCCCGTGCCCTCTCCGTGATCTCACGACACGGCGAGGTGAACGGCCTCCGGCTTCTCTCCCCGGACACCGTGGACAAGATCTTCGACGTACAGGCCGACGGAGTCGACCTGTTCCTGGGCGTTCCTGTGCGCTGGGGCATCGGCTATGCGCTCGCCGACCCGAGGACGATGCCGCACATGCCCACCGGAACGGTCTGCTTCTGGGTCGGCCGGGGCGGTTCGATCGTCATGATGGACCTCGATCGGCGCGTCACGTTCGCGTACACCATGAACCGGCTGGGCGCCGGACTTCTTGGCTCGGAGCGCACCCACGGCTACATCAGGCACGTCTACGAAGCTCTCGACGCCACGGACTGAAGGCCGCCCTCCGGGGTGCGGTGCACCCGGCGGTTGGTGACCTCAAGCCATCCGGCCGGCTGCGTGTCGAAGTCGGCCGGGGAAGCGAACACCCTGCCGGGCAGGAACGACGTCTCCAGGTAGCCGTTGCCTGTCCGATCGAGTACGCGAGCAGCACGCGGCCGTTCACGCCTTGCTGGACGAGGGACTCGGGCTGCGGCCCATCGCCCGTCGGCTCGGCCTGGCCCACGCGGCCACCGCGGACGAACTCCTCGTCCGACGGTGAACCGGACGCACCAGCATCCTCGATCCCTACAAGCCCCACCTGCACCAGCGGTGGGCGGCACCGCCGCCCGGCACCTGTTCGAGGAACTCCGTGCACTGGAGCCAAGACAAGTGCTCGCAGGCAGCGCGGCCACCCCGGTGGTGAGAGCGTCGTGAAGAGGTACGTGCACAAGCTCCGGGAAGCGTTCCCGCGCGACGATCCCGCCCCGCAGGAACCCGTCCACGCGTGACGTGACCAGCTGGATCACCCGCCGTCCCGACCGCCTCGACGACGACCGGGCCCAGCAGCTCAAGCAGATCCTCGCCCGCTGCCCCGAGCTCGACCGCACCGCCGAACACGTGCGGGCCTTCGCCGAGCTCATGAACAACCGCCAGGGCCGGCATCTATTGTGCCAGTGGATCGAGCGTGTCCAGGCCGATGACCTGCACGGCTTCGTCAACGGCCTCCCCCCAGGCCTCTGCCGCGCCAGGCATTCCAGTTCTCACGGGAAACCCGAAATTCTCCATGCGGGCCACACAGCAGGTCATGCCGCTCCCGAAGAGGGCGCCCGGCTTCACAAGCATGCTCTGGATGTCGCCCACGTGACCTTCGCGGCCACAAGGTCGATACTTCCCCCATAGGGCCCCACCGACACGCAGTCGACCCACCACAGAAACCTGACACACCGTCGGCAAAGTCGGCGTTGGGTCGGCATCAGCACCGCCAGCACTCGCTCACGACCGCCATGAACCGTCAAGACCGACAACTGATGAACCCACCCTGACCAGTGCGAACGCGGGTCAGAAGCCCACTTGCTGAACTCCCTGGGAGGTACCCATGAAGATGCTCATCAACGTGCCGGAGACCGTGGTCGCGGATGCGCTGCGGGGGATGGCTGCGGCGCATCCCGAGCTTGCGGTGGATGTGGAGAACCGGGTGATCGTCCGGCGGGACGCTCCCGTGGCCGGGAAGGTGGGTCTGGTCTCCGGCGGGGGTTCCGGGCACGAGCCGCTGCACGGCGGGTTCGTGGGGCCCGGGATGCTCTCGGCGGCCTGTCCCGGAGAGGTGTTCACTTCGCCCGTGCCCGACCAGATGGTGCGGGCGGCTGCTGCCGTGGACAGCGGGGCCGGGGTGCTGTTCGTCGTGAAGAACTACACCGGTGACGTGCTCAACTTCGACATGGCCGCCGAGCTGGCCGAGGACGAGGGCATCCGGGTCGCGAAGGTGCTGGTCGACGACGACGTCGCGGTGACCGACAGTCTCTACACCGCGGGCCGGCGCGGCACCGGTGCGACGTTGTTCGTGGAGAAGATCGCGGGCGCGGCGGCCGATGAGGGACAGCCGCTGGAGCGGGTGGAAGCCCTCGCCCGGCAGGTCAATGAGAACTCCCGCAGTTTCGGCGTGGCCCTGACCGCTGTCACCACGCCCGCCAAGGGCAGCCCCACCTTCGATCTGCCGGCGGGCGAGCTGGAGCTGGGCATCGGCATCCACGGCGAACCGGGCCGGGAACGGCGGCCGATGATGACCTCGGGCGAGATCGCCGAGGCCTCAGTCGACGCGATCCTCGGCGATCTCACGCCGCGCAATCCGGTCCTGGTCCTGGTCAACGGCATGGGCGGGACCCCGCTGCTGGAGCTGTACGGCTTCAACGCCGAGGTGCAGCGGGTGCTCGGCGAGCGTGGTGTCCCCGTCGCACGGGTACTCGTCGGCAACTACGTGACGTCGCTCGACATGGCGGGTGCCTCGGTCACCCTGTGCCAGGTCGGCGAGGAGACACTGCGGCTGTGGGACGCGCCGGTGAAGACCCCGGGGCTGCGCTGGGGCATGTGAGGAACACCGGGACAGAGGGTTCACCGTTCCTAGTACGCAAGGAGTTCCAGTGCTCGATGCCGACTTCTTCCGCCGTTGGATGGCCGTGACCGCCGCCTCCGTCGACCGTGAGGCGGAGCGGCTCACCGCTCTCGACTCGCCCATCGGTGACGCCGACCACGGCAGCAACCTCCAGCGCGGGTTCGGTGCGGTGCGGGCCGCGCTGGACAAGGAGCCGCCCCCCACGCCCGGCGCCGTGCTCACCCAGGCCGGGCGGCTGCTGATCTCGACGGTGGGCGGCGCCTCCGGGCCCTTGTACGGGACGCTGCTGCGCCGCACCGGCAAGGCACTCGGTGACACCACCGAGGTGAGCAGGGAGCAACTGGCCGAGGCACTGCGCACCGGGGTGGACGCGGTGCGGCAGCTCGGGGGTGCGGCGCCGGGCGACAAGACGATGATCGACGCGCTGGTGCCCGCGGTGGACGCGCTCGGTGACTCCTTCGCCGCGGCGCGGGCCGCCGCCGAGGAGGGTGCGGTGGCCACGACGCCGTTGCGGGCCCGCAAGGGCCGGGCCAGTTATCTGGGCGAGCGGAGCGTCGGACACCAGGATCCCGGGGCCACCTCGTCGGCCCTGCTGATCGCGGGTCTCGCCGACGCCTCCGAGGCCGTCGAAGCCGGGGAGGCGTCCGGTGAGTGACGGCGGGGAGCTGGTGGGCATCGTCCTGGTGTCCCACAGTGCTCAGGTGGCGGCGTCGGTGGCCGAGCTGGCCAAGGGCCTGGCGGGCGTCGGCGGTGCCGTGTCCGTGGCCCCCGCGGGCGGCACGGAGGACGGGGGTCTCGGTACGAGCGCCGGCCTCGTCGCCGCCGCGGCCGCGTCCGTCGACCGCGGCGCCGGGGTCGCCGTCCTGACCGACCTCGGCAGCGCGGTGCTCACCGTGAAGGCGCTGCTCGCCGAGGGCGACGAACTCCCGGAGCACACCCGGCTGGTGGACGCGCCCTTCGTGGAGGGCGCGGTCGCCGCGGTGGTCACGGCCTCGACGGGGGCGGACCTCGCGGCGGTGGAGGCCGCGGCGGCGGAGGCGTACACCTACCGGAAGACCTGACGAGCACGGGTGTGGCGGAAAGTGACGGCGGGCGGTTCGGCTCAGTCGCCGTTCACGAACCGCCGGGCCAGTTCCTCCCCCGTCGCCACCGCGGCCTTCCGGTCCTCGATGGGGGTCACCCGGCTGTCCTTGAACACTATGTAGGTGACACCGGAGGACGTGCCGCCGCTCAGCGGGTCGGGATCGATGCCGAGCGCTTCGGCCGTCGCGTAGGACGCCTCGCCGATGATGCCCGCGGGGCCGGTGTCGCCGACCACCGCGTACTGCACCTGGTCGCCGTACACGACGGCCACCACCGAGCCGCCGCGGACACCGTGCGCCCGGTAGTCCCAGAGCGCGCTCGGCGCCGGCACCACCACGAAGGGCAGGGTCGCGGAGTTCAGCGGACGTCCGTCGGACTGCGCGAACGCCGTGGAGGGGGAGAAGTACGGGTCGGTGGCCGTGCTGCAGCGGACGCTGGGCCGTCCGTCGCAGTCGATGTCCATGTCGGCCTTCCAGAACACGGCGTCGTCGGTGCCGCACACCGGGATGGTGGCGGGGGCACCCTGGTCGCTCCGGTATTTGCCGCGGGAGACGGGGGTGCAGTCACGCACCTCGGCCAGCAGGTCGGCGGCGCCGACGGAGCCGACGGAGCCGCCCTGCTGCGCGACCGGTGATGGTGAGTGGGCCTGCGGCGAGGTGCTGTGCGACGAGGTGCTGTGGAGCATCGTGGGGGTGATCACGGCGACGCCGGCCACGGCCAGTGCGAGCGACTGGACAGGGATCACGGTCTACGGGCCTCTCGTAGGGGACATTGACGGGCACTCGGCCTCGGCCCAATCTCGTCCCGGACCCGTGGCGCGGCCACCGCAGCGGGGCCGTACGGTGCACGTTCGACCGCCGGGTGAGGGGCCGGGTGCCCGGGCCGGCGCCGGTGTCCGTGAGCGGCTGGAGTCGCCCGAGCCGCCGCACCGCCCTCTTGATGTGATCGCGTCACCCACGTCACCATGGGGCTGGACTATTGGTCCGGACCATCCCCGTGTGCTGTCGGGAGGCGGAGTCGTGCGAGGTGTTCCCGTCGCCGTTGCCGTGCCCCCGCGCCGCCCTCCCCTGCCGCGCGGTGGTGCGCCCCGCTCGTCCCTCCCGCTCCGTGGTGTGCTCGTGCCGGCCCTTCTCCTGGTCGTCTCCTGCGGCGGCGCGTCCGGAGCCGGGAACGGGGACGGCGGGCAGCCGCCCGGGGCACCGGCGGGTGTCACGGCCGAGGCCGGCAGCGCCACCAGTGTGCATGTCATGTGGAACACCGTCGCCGCCACGAGCGCCCGGGTGAGCCGGTACGAGGTGTACCGGGGCACCACAAAGGTCAAGGATGTACCCGGTTTTGAGCACATGGTGGACGTCACCAGGCTTCGGCCCTCCACCACGTACGTCTTCACCGTGCGGGCACGGGACGCGGAAGGGCGGCTCGGGCCGCACAGCCGGGAGATACGGGCGACGACACCGGCGGTCACCGCGGCCGACCGGTCCGCGCCCGGCCGTCCCTCGGGCCTCCGCGGCAAAGCGGTCGGCAGCAGGGCGGTCCAGCTGTCCTGGTCCGCCTCGACGGACGACCGGGGCGTCCTGTCGTACGACGTCCACCAGGGAGAAACGAAGATCCACAGCGTCGGCGGGAGCCAGACGGCCACCGTGGTCACGGGGCTTCGGCCGGGCACCCGCTACTCCTTCACGGTCCGGGCGCGGGACGCGGCCGACAACCTGTCTCCCGCCGGTGCTCCCCTCCGCCTGACCACCCCGGGCAGCGACGACGGCCGCGCCGCGGCCCCCACCGGCTTCCGCGCCACGAGCCACCGGACCGAGGGCGCGTACCACATCGGCCTCAGCTGGGTACCGCCGCGTGTGGACGGGGTGATCACGGAGTACCAGGTGCAGCTGGACGGCCGCCCGGCCACCTCCGTCGTCTACGGCGGACAGGCACCGCGCGACCGGGCGACGTACAGCTTCTACGCCGGACGGGAGGCGGGGGTCAGCCATCGGGTACGGATCCGGGCCAGGCTGCCGGACGGAACCTGGGGCGGATTCTCCACGGAGCGCACGGTGACGACGGGCCCGAGGCGCTGAGCCGGGCCGAGGCGGACCGGACCGGGCCAAACCAGGCCAGGCCAGGCCGACGTGCGGGTTCGACCGGGCGACGGACGTCGTCACCTGCCCGGCGGCGGCCGGAATGCGCCGTGGACCGGGTGCGCATTGGCTGGGCCCGTGGCAGCACGGGCGCTCCCCGACCCTCGGCGGCGCAAGGGATGTACCGCCGGCCGTGCCGCCGGAAGGCAGTTCACATGCGCTACTCGAAGCCTCTGGCCCGTTCCGCTCTGACCGTCGCAGCCGCCGCCGCGCTGCCCCTGGCGCTGGCCGGCCCGGCCGCCTCGGGTCCCGGCATCTCCGTGAGCACGACCGGTTCGACCGTCTCCGTGATCACCACCGCGTGCGCCCAGCTCAACGGCAGTTGGGGCACCGCGTCCCTGCTCGACAGCAACCAGTCGAATTTCTCCGAGGGCCGTCAGGTTGCCCTGTCGGGAACCGGCGCGGGGCAGTCCGCCGCCTGGTCGGACGTCGGCTCGGGCACCCACACGGTGATCGTGATGTGCTCGAACGGGACGACCGCGGGCACCCAGTCCATCGTCGTCTCGCCCGCCGCCACTCGCACCCCCAGCCCGTCGGTCACCGCCTCGCCCTCGCCGTCCCTCGGAGTGATGGGCGGCATCGGAGGAAGCTCGACGGACTACGGGACGGTGACACTGGTGGCGGGCGGCGCGCTCGTCGGTACCGGTCTCGTCGCCACGGCCTGGTACCTGCGCCGACGCAACAAACCGAACCGGTTCTGAGACGGCGCCGGTCGCCACCATGTCCGACGCGCTCCGGTCGGGCGGCCGGCGTCACTCCCGTCCGGAGCCCGAACCGTCCGGCTCCGCATGCCGGGAGCCGGACGGTTTCGTGTGTGCGGGGCCCCGAGGCTCGGCCCCCTCGACGTCCGCCGGCCGCGCGTTCACCGTGATCTTCGTGCTGTCCTCGTTCTCCGGGTTCTCCGGGTTCTCCGGGTTCTCCGGGTTCTCCGGGTTCTCCGGGTTCTCCGGGTTCTCCGCGAGCTGCCGGTTCTCCGCGAGCTGCCGGTTCTCCGCGAGCTGCCGGTTCTCCGCGAGCTGCGTGAACTCCGGGATCTCTGCGAACTCCGCGAGCGCGTGCCCGAGCCACCCGGTCCAGAAGGTCTCCAGGTCGATGCCGGCCCGGAGCACCAGATGCCGCAGCCGGTCGTCCGGGGCGTCCCTGCCGGGCGGGAAGTCCCGTCGCTCGATCTCCCGGTACTCCGCCAACTGCCTTTCGTGCAGTTCCAGATGACGCCGGAGGTCGGCCTCGAGGCCTCCGGCGCCGACCACCGCCGCCGCCCTCAGCCGCAGCAGCAGCGTGTCGCGCATCGGCTTGGGGTCCTGCGCCGTGGAGGCCCAGCGGGCCAGTTCGGCGCGTCCCGCGGGCAGGACCTCGTAGGCCTTCTTCTGCCCGCGGGCGGGTTGTCCGGCGGACAGCGCCCGGATCAGGCCCTCGGCCTCCAGTTTCCCCAGCTCACGGTAGATCTGCTGATGCGTCGCGGACCAGAAGTAACCGATCGACTTGTCGAAGCGACGGGTCAGCTCCAGCCCCGACGACGGCTTCTCGAGCAGAGCGGTGAGGATCGCGTGCGGGAGTGACATGGTCCCATCCTAGGGACGGCCCAGGGTCGGGTCAGAGAGCCGCCGCCAGCTCCGTTCCCTGCTTGATGGCCCGCTTGGCGTCCAGCTCGGCGGCCACGTCGGCGCCGCCGATCAGATGGACGGGGCGGCCGGCGGCGACCAGCTCCTCGTACAGGTCGCGGCGCGGTTCCTGGCCGGTGCACAGGACGATCGTGTCCACCTCCAGGACGGTGCTCCCACCGTCGACGGTGACGTGCAGGCCCGCGTCGTCGATACGGTCGTAGCGCACGCCGGGGACCATGGTGACGCCGCGGTTCCTCAATTCGGTGCGGTGGATCCAGCCGGTGGTTTTGCCCAGGCCCGCACCGACCTTGGAGGTCTTGCGCTGGAGCAGGTGGACGGTGCGCGGCGGGGCGGGCCGCTCGGGTGCGGCGAGGCCGCCGGGCGTGCGGTGGTCCATGTCGACGCCCCACCGGCGGAAGTACGTCTCGGGGTTCTCGTGCGCCTTGTCGCCGCCGTCGGTGAGGAACTCGGCGACGTCGAAGCCGATGCCGCCCGCGCCGAGGACGGCGACCCGGTCGCCGACGGGGGCGCCGTCACGCAGGACGTCGAGGTAGCCGAGCACGCTCGGGTGGTCGACACCGGGGAGGTCGGGGACGCGCGGGATGACGCCGGTGGCGACGACGACCTCGTCGTGGCCTGCCACGTCGTCGGCCGTTGCCCGGGTGTCCAGGCGTACGTCGACGGCCAGTTCGGCGAGCCTGGTGCGGTAGTAGCGCAGGGTCTCGTCGAACTCCTGCTTGCCGGGGACCTTGCGGGCGACGTTGAGCTGGCCGCCGACCTCGCTCGCCGCGTCGAACAGGGTGACGTCGTGGCCGCGTTCGGCGGCGCTGACGGCGCAGGCCAGGCCGGCCGGTCCGGCGCCGACGACCGCGACCCGCTTGCGGTGCCTGGTCGGGGACAGCACCAGTTCGGTCTCGTGGCAGGCGCGCGGATTGACCAGGCAGGAGGTGATCTGCAGGTTGAAGGTGTGGTCCAGGCAGGCCTGGTTGCAGCCGATGCAGGTGTTGATCGCTTCGGGCCGGCCGTCCGCGGCCTTGGCCACGAAGTCGGGGTCGGCGAGCATCGGACGGGCCATCGACACCATGTCGGCGTGTCCCTCGGTGAGCAACTGCTCGGCGAGTTCGGGGGTGTTGATCCGGTTGGTGGTGACGAGCGGGACCGAGACCTCGCCCATCAGCCGCTTGGTCACCCAGGTGTAGGCGCCGCGCGGTACGGAGGTGGCGATGGTCGGGATGCGGGCCTCGTGCCAGCCGATGCCCGTGTTGATGATCGTGGCGCCGGCCGCCTCGACGGCCTTGGCCAGCGTGATCACCTCGTCCAGGGTCGAGCCGCCGGGGACGAGGTCCAGCATGGAGAGCCGGTAGATGAGGATGAAGTCCTCGCCGACCGTCTCGCGCACCCGGCGGACGATCTCGAGGGGGAAGCGCGTCCGGTTCTCGTACGAGCCGCCCCAGCGGTCGGTGCGGTGATTGGTCTGCGCGGCGATGAACTCGTTGATCAGGTAGCCCTCGGAGCCCATGATCTCGACGCCGTCGTAACCGGCCTGCCGGGCGAGGCGGGCGGTGTGGACGTAGTCGTCGATGGTGCGCTCGACGTCCGCGTCGGTGAGTTCGCGGGGTGTGAACGGGCTGATCGGCGCCTTGACGGGACTGGGGGCGACCAGGTCCCGGTGGTAGGCGTACCGGCCGACGTGCAGAATCTGCAGGGCGATGCGTCCGCCCTCGCGGTGCACGGCCTCGGTGACGACGCGGTGCTGCTCCGCCTCCTCGTCGGTGGTGAGCTTCGCGCCGCCCTCACCGGTCCGCCCCTCGTGGTTGGGTGCGATGCCGCCGGTGACGATGAGGCCGACGCCGCCGCGGGCGCGGGCGGCGTAGAACCCGGCCAGGCGTGTGAAGCCGTTCTCGGCCTCCTCCAGGCCTACGTGCATGGAGCCCATGAGGACCCGGTTGGGCAGGGTGGTGAAGCCCAGGTCGAGGGGGGACAGCAGGTGCGGGTAACGGCTCATCGGGCCCTCCGTGCGCGGTGTCGTCCCTCTGTTGTAGAGGACGCGCACCCGCTTTTGCAACTAGTTGCAAAAACGTGGTGGAGGGCACACCGGCCCGGTGACGCGCACGGGCGGGAGCGCCCTGTCCGTGCGTACGTCCCGCTGTCCCGTCGTCCCGGCCCCGGCGGCGGTCACCGGCTTTCGAGGCGGACGTGCAGTTCCTCCTCCTGGTCGCCGGAGACCGTGCTCAGGTCGTGCACCGTGAACAGGTCGTTCAAAGTGGCGCGGAACCGGTCGATCGCCCAGTAGCCGCCGTACACGTCGGCGTCGACCGAGGACGCCAGTCGCACCGGGTCACCCGGGCGGGCGCCGCCCTCGTGCGGGTCGGCGACGTCGAACGTGCCGAGCCACACCGTCGGGCGGGTCTCGGAGAACTCCTCCGGCACGTCGTCGGAGCGCCGGTCGGACGCGAAGCACGCGCGCAGCATGTCGAACACGATCCGTGCGTCGTTCTTGTCGCACCCGCTGAGCTCGACCGAGACGGATTCCGGGTGCGGTCGCTCGCTGCCCATGGTGATCGCTCCTCTCGTCGCCACGCCTTGTCAGGCGGTGTCATGCCTTGACAAGGGGCGTTCCCGCCCCTCCCCCGGCAAAACACCGCGTGCGCGGGAGCACCGCCCGCGCACGACCGGCGTGCCCGCGGGATCGCGGGGCACCCGGCGGAGGAAAGGAAGACGGTGGAGGAGACAGCCGGAGAGGCGGAAAATCGCCCCCACGCGCGGTAGAACAGGTGATGGCGGCACCGTCACGGCGTGCCGCGGAGATCGGCGAAGGCGGGGCGTGCGATGAGTTCATCCGGGTCACCCCTGGTCGAGGGCGACGGAGACGGAGCGGTCCCCGGGCCGGTCCGTCCCAGCGGGCTGCTCGACGTGCTGCGCGTGGCCTCGGTGGTGCTGGACCCCGAAGGCCGGATCGTGCTGTGGAGCCCTCAGGCCGAGGAACTGTTCGGGTACGCCGCCGAGGAGGCGCTGGGCCGGTACGCCGCCCGGATCATGGTGCACGAGCAGTACCTGGATCTGGTCGTGAAGCTGTTCTCCGACGTCATGCGGACCGGGCAGAGCTGGGCCGGGGCGTTCCCCATCCGGCGCAAGGACGGCAGCACCCGGCTCGTGGAGTTCCGCAACGTGCGGCTGACCGACGACCGGGGCGCCGTCTACGCCCTCGGCCTCGCGGTCGACCAGGCGACCGTGCGCCGGATGGAACAGGACGTGGCGCTGTCCACCCGGGTCGTCGCCCAGTCCCCGATCGGGCTGGCCGTCCTGGACACCGACCTGCGGTACGTCTCGGTCAACCCGGCACTCGAACGGCTCAACGGCGTCCCGGCCGAGGACCACCTGGGCCGCACGGTCCCCGAGGTACTGCCGCAGCTGGACATCGGCACCGTCGAGGCCACCGCGAGGCAGGTCCTGGAGACGGGGGAGCCGGTCGTCGAACAGTTCATGATCGGCCGGACCCCGGCCTATCCCGACGAGGACCACGCCTGGTCAGCCTCCATGTTCCGGCTGGAGAACGCGCTCGGCTCGGTGCTGGGCGTGGCCCTGTCGGTGGTGGACGTCACCGAGCAGTACCGGGCGGGCCTCGAGGCCGAGCGGGCCCGGCGCCGGCTCGCTGTCGTCGCCGACGCCTCGGCGCGGATCGGCACCACGCTCGACCTGGAGCGTACGGCGCGTGAGCTGGCCGAGGTGGCCGTACCGGAGCTGGCCGACGTGGCCGCCGTGGACCTGCTGGGCGGGGTGGTCCTGGGCCGCCGGAGCACCCTCGGTCCGACCGAGCCGGCGGTGATCCGGGCGCTGGCGGTCAAGGGCACGGGCGCCGGCTCGGGGGACGCCCTGCTGGCCGCCGATCCGCCGGGCGGGGTGACCCGGTACGCCCCGGACCGGTTCGTCACCGAGTGCGTACGCACCGCCCTGCCCGTGCTGCTGCCGCAGGTCAAGGACGAGGACCTGCCCCGTATCGCCCGTTCCCCCCAGGCGGCCGAACTGCTGGGCCGGGCGGGTGTGCACTCGTATCTGGCCGTGCCGCTGATCGCGCACGGCGAGGTGCTCGGCGCGCTCGACCTCAAGCGCGTCAGCAACCCGCTGCCGTTCGGCGAGGACGATCTGCTGCTGGCCCGGGAGCTGGCCGCCCGCGCGGCGGTGCAGATCGACAACGCCCGCTGGTACCAGAACGCCCGCGACGCCGCGCTCACCCTGCAGCGCAGCCTGCTGCCCAGCCATCCGCCCGTGACGGGCGGGCTCGAGGTCGCCTCCCGCTACCAGCCGGCGGGCGCCACCAGTGAGGTGGGCGGCGACTGGTTCGACGTGATCCCGCTGGACGGCGGCAGGACGGCCCTCGTCGTGGGGGACGTGATGGGCAGCGGCATCCCGGCGGCGGCCACCATGGGGCGGCTGCGCACGGCGACGCACACGCTGGCCTCGCTCGGTCTCGATCCCGCGGTGCTCCTGGAGCACCTCGACCGGATCACCGGCGATCTCGAGGACGCCATCGCCACCTGCGTCTACGTCGTCCACGACTCCCGTGAGCGGCAGTGCCTGATAGCCAACGCGGGGCATCTGCCGCCGGTGCGGGTCAGGGCCGGCGGCACCCCGGAACTGCTCGATCTGCCGACCGGGGTGCCTCTGGGGGTGGGCGGCGTCACGTTCTCCACCACCGTCGTGGGGCTCGAGCCGGGCGACCGGCTGGTGCTGTACACCGACGGCCTGGTCGAGACCCGGCACCACCCGCTGGACGAGCGCCTCGACCGCCTGCTCACGCTGCTGCACGGCCGGTCCGACCACTCCCTCGAGGAGATGTGCGACCTGCTGCTGCGCACCCTGCACGAGCCCGACAACTTCGACGACGTGGCCCTGCTCATCGCCCGCGCCACCCTGCCCGGCGGTGCGGCCTCCCCCGGCCGTCCCGCCGCGTCGGGCGGAGCTACGGCCTGACGCCGATCACGACATGGGCGTACTCCTCCTCCGAGACGGCCAGACGGGTCCGCAGTCCGGCACCGGTGAAGGCGGCAGCGGCGGCGGGGGCCTGGCGGCGGCTGGTCTCCACCAGGAGACAGCCGCCGGGTGCCAGCCACTCGGGGGCCCCGGCGGCCACCCGGCGCAGCACGTCGAGCCCGTCCGCGCCGCCGTCGAGCGCGACGCGCGGCTCGTGGTCGCGGGCTTCCGGGGGCAGCAGGCCGATCTCGTCGCTGGGCACGTAGGGCACATTGGCCGCGAGGATGTCGACCCGGCCGCGCACCGTACCGGGCAGCGCATCGAACAGGTCTCCGGCGTGCACCAGGCCGCCGACGTCCGCGACGTTGCGGCGGGCGCAGCGCACGGCGGCCGGGTCGATGTCGGCGGCGTGCAGTTCGACCGTGCCCAGTCCGTCGGCCAGGGCGGCGCCGACGGCACCCGAACCGCAGCACAGGTCCACGACGAGGGCCGCGTCGGGTGCCTGCGCGAGGGCCTGCGCCACGAGGAACTCGGTACGGCGCCGGGGGACGAAGACGCCGGGGGCCACGGTGATCCGCCGGCCGCTGAACTCGGCCCAGCCGACGACTAGTTCGAGGGGCAGTCCGCGGGCCCTGTGCGCGACCATCTCGGTCGCGTGGTCCGGGGTGGGCGCGGCGGCGAGGATCAGTTCGGCCTCGGCCTCGGCGAAGACACAGCCCGCGGCGCGCAGCGCGGCCACGACGGGGTCCGGTGCGGCGGGCGCGGACGGGGTGACGGGCGAGGAAGAGACGGAAAGGGAGGAAGCCTGCGAGGAGCGGGACAGCATGGCGGCAGGAGCCTTTCGAGAGCCGAGGATGCTCCCGCGGTCACCTACTGGGGGCGATCCGCGTCGCTTCGTGGTGAGAGCACCCGACCTGACAGAGCGGTAATGGG
The DNA here is from genome assembly GCF_042717095.1 of Streptomyces sp. NPDC058632. NCBI lineage: Bacteria > Bacillati > Actinomycetota > Actinomycetes > Kitasatosporales > Streptomycetaceae > Streptomyces > Streptomyces sp. NPDC058632. The sequence goes on from NZ_JBHXQZ010000021.1 coordinate 14,482, forward strand.
TCTCACCCCCTCGGCCGTCGACGACTGGGACCGTCCGCAGCCGGACCGCAACAGTACCCGACGACATCACCGGCTGTCCGGCGCGTTTCCTGTGGCCGGCGAGCCCGCGGGGCGGGCGGCCCGCAGGGGGCCGGAGACCGGGCAGGACCGGTGTGTGCGGGTGTTTCCGGGCCACCCCGTACGGTTGGGTCCCGAACCACCTGCACCACTCGCAACGGAATCGCCGATCACGTGAACATCACCCGCGGCTTCACCGGCCGCCCCCGCCTGCACAACCCCGGTCTGCCGCCCGGCCAGTACGACGCGGGCGACGAATGGCCCGTCCTGTCCGCAGAGGTCACGCCCGACCTCGCGCCCGCCGACTGGGCGCTGCGGATCGACGGGCTGGTGGCGGAGCCCCGCACCTGGAACTGGGAGCAGGCCCACGCCCTGCCGGCCTCGGCGTACGAGGGCGCGATCCACTGTGTGACGAGCTGGTCGAAGTTCGGGGTGCGGTTCGGGGGCGTCTCCCTGGACGCCTTCTGGGACGCGGCCCGGCCCCATGGGTCCGCCACACATGTGGTCGCCTACTCGCACACCGGCTACACGGCGAACCTGCCGCTCGCGGACCTGACCGGCGGGCGGGCCTGGATCGCCTGGGAGTACGACGGCAGGCCGCTCGCACCCGAGCACGGCGGCCCGGCCCGGCTGATCGTGCCGCATCTGTACTTCTGGAAGAGCGTCAAGTGGATCGCGGGCCTGCGGCTCCTCGACCACGACGAGCCGGGGTTCTGGGAGGGCAACGGCTACCACGCGCGCGGCAATCCCTGGGAGGAACAGCGGTACTCCGGTGACTGAGGTGGCTGGAGTGACTGGAATGGCCGAGGCGACCGAAGGGACTGCGGTGACGGAGCGTGCGGTGCAGCAGCAGGGGGCACGGAGCCGGGGGGCCGAGGCCTCGCCGGCGCCGTTCGCCCCTCCGACGCGGTTCGCCGTGCCCGGACGCATCGGGGTGAGCGAGCAGACGGCCTCGGTGTGGCGGACGGCGACACTGACCGGCATCCGTCGCGAGACCCCGCGCGCCGCGACCTTCCGCTTCGCCGTGCCGGACTGGCCGGGGCATGTGCCCGGCCAGCATCTGCTGCTGCGGCTGACCGCCGAGGACGGCTATGCGGCCCAGCGCCACTACTCGATCGCGTCCGCGCCGGACGACTCCGGGCACATCGAGCTGACCCTGGACCATGTGGCGGGCGGCGAGGTGTCGGGCTGGTTCCACTCGGTGGCCCGGCCCGGTGACCGGGTCGAGGTGCGCGGTCCGCTGAGCGGCTTCTTCGCCTGGCCGGGCGACCGGCCCGCGCTGCTGGTGGGCGCCGGCTCGGGCGTCGTCCCGCTGATGTCGATGGTGCGGCACCACAGGGCCCGGGGCCTGTCACTGCCCCTGCGGCTGCTGGTGTCGGCGCGCAGTCCCGAGGAGCTGATCTACGGGGGCGAGTTCGGTGCGGAGACCCTGCCGGTGTTCACCCGCAGCGCGCCGGTGGGCGTGGCCGTGGGACGTATGGCGGCCGCACATGTGGCGCCGCTCCTGGCCGAAGCCCCTCCGGGTGGGTGGGAGGCCTATGTGTGCGGTTCCAACTCCTTTGCCGAGCATGCCTCCAGGCTGCTCGTCGCGGCCGGACAGCCCGTGGACCGGATCCGTATCGAGCGCTTCGGCTGACCCGCGCCGGGAGGCGGGAGCCGGGGCTGCCGCTCCAGGCCCATCGGCGGCAAACGCTTTCCACGCCCTTTACCTGCGGCTCTCTGTTCCTGCGTATACATGGACCGAGTCCGGCGAAGGGTCTGGCGGGCGCCACGACGGCCCACGTACGGTGTGATCGCTTCGTACGGTCCCGGCACAAAGGCGGTCCTTCACATGCCCCTGTTCGACCTTCCCCTCGACGAACTGCGCGCGTACCGGAGCGCGTCCACGGCACCGGGCGACTTCGACGCGTTCTGGACCAGGACGCTCACGGAGGCGCGGGAGCACGATCTGGACGCCCGCTTCGAGCCGGTCGACACCGGCCTGTCCACGGTGCGGGTCTTCGACGTGACGTTCGCCGGGTTCGGGGGCCACCCGGTCAAGGGCTGGCTGACGCTGCCGGCCGGGGCCGGGGCGCCGCTGCCGCTGGTCGTGCAGTTCATCGGCTACGGCGGTGGCCGCGGGCTGCCCCACGAGCATCTGCTGTGGGCCTCGACGGGCCGGGCGCACTTCGTGATGGACACCCGCGGCCAGGGCAGCGCCTGGGGCGGCGGTGGCGGCACGGCGGACCCGGAGGGCGGCGCGCCCGCGTATCCCGGGTTCATGACGCGCGGCATCGACGCGCCCGAGAACTACTACTACCGCCGGGTGTTCACGGACGCGGTACGCGCGGTGGAGGCGGCCCGTTCCCACCCCCTGACCGATGCGGCGCGCACCGCGGTTCTCGGCTCGAGTCAGGGCGGCGGCATCACCCTCGCGGTGGGCGGCCTGGTCCCGGACCTGGCGGCGGTGGCCCCGGACGTGCCGTTCCTGTGCGACTTCCCGCGGGCGACGACGCTCACCGACCGGCATCCGTACCGGGAGATAGGCCTCTACCTGAGGACGCACCGGGGCCGCACCGACGACGCCCTGCGCACTCTGTCCTACTTCGACGGCGTGCACTTCGCCGCCCGCGGCTCGGCACCCGCGCTCTTCTCGACGGGACTCGAGGACCAGACCTGCCCGCCCTCGACGGTCTTCGCGGCGTTCAACGCATGGACGCACGACGACAAGTCGATCGAGGTGTACGACTTCAACGACCACGAGGGCGGCGGCCCCTTCCAGGAGGCAGCCCAGCTCCGGTGGATGCGCTCGCACCTCTGAGGGACCGAACCCCTGGCTTTCGGACAGGACGGCTGCGGCGGCTCCCGCGATTCATCCGCTCCCGGAGAAGAGGACCCGGCCGCCGCGGCACCGCACGCACGCCCCCGCACGGCACCGTGCGGCGGGCATCGCCCCGGTCCCGTTTCGGCCGAACTTCCGGACCGCTCTTCCCTGGTGGTTTAGACCAATGGTAGATGTGGTGGCGCAACGAACCCACACCACTACGGGACGTCACCAACAGGAGGCGCGGTATGGCCCGCACCACCCCGCACGACCCTCCGCAAGCCTCGCCACCCACCCCACCGCACACCGTTTCGCACGGCCCTCCGCACTTCGGCGAGGAGCCGCTCTACCGGCGGATCGCGACGGAACTGCTCGGCGAGCTGCGCGACGGAGTCATTCCGCCCGGCGAACGGCTCCCGGGCGAACGGCAGTTGGCCGAGCACTTCGGGGTGAGCCGGGAGACCGTACGACAGGCGCTGGAGGTGCTGCGCCGCGACGGTCTGGTCGCCACCGACCGGCGGGGCAGCCATGCCACCCTGCAGGGGCCGCCGGTGGAGACGCCCGCCTCGCTCACCTTCCCGGTCGGCGCACGGTACGCCGGCCGGGACGCGGGGGCACGGGCCATCGTGTCCTGGGAGTCTCCGCCGCCCGGGCACGCCGAGGCGCTGGCTCTGGCACCCTCCCGGCCGACACTGGTGCACCGCTACTGGTCCGCGTCGGCCGACGGACGCGAACTGCGGACGGCGGTGAGCTCGTTCTCCGCCGTCGCGCTCTCGGAGGTCGAGGAGCTGGCCCGCTGTCGCGACCGCGCCGACGGCGCCGCGGAGTTGCGGCGCGCCTACGACTGGCTGCGCAGGGCGGGGCTGACACTGCACCACCGCGACACGATCACCAGGATCGCGGGCACGCCGTCCGTACGGGTCACCCGGCGGGTGCACGACCAGTACGCCCGGCCGCTGGAGATCACGGAGCTGATCGTGGACACCCAACAGGATGCGCTGGTCTACGAGTTCACCCTGCCCGCGGCGGTCTGACCGGCCCTAACGGCCGGCCCGCTGCTCCTCGGGCCGCTCCGCGACGACCAGGCGGACGCGCGGGCTGCCGTCCGGCCGCTGCCCGAACCCGGGCAGCGGGTGGAGCGCGACCCGGAATCCGGCCCGGTCCAGCTCGCGCTGGAGATCACCGAAGCCAAGGGCGCGGTAGTACATGACGAACGGCGGGCGCCACACCGCGTTACGCACCCGCATCGCCACGTCGAAGCCCAGCAGCGCCCCGTACGCGAGGGAGCCCGGCCGGGGCGGGGCGGCCACCGGGAAGGCGAACCGTCCGCCGGGCCGCAGTACACGGTGGACCTGGGCGAACAGCCCCGGCAGCTCAACCGGCAGGAAGTGGCCGAGCGCCCCGAAACTCACCACCAGGTCGAAGGCCGGCCCGAACGGCAGCGCCCGCGCGTCCGCCCGCACCCAGCCTGCCGTCGGCCCTTCGGGCCGGGTCCGCTCGCGCGCGACGCCGAGCATGCCCGCGCTGAAGTCGACGCCGGTGACACTTCGGTGGCACACCCGCGCCAGCACGTCCGTTCCCGCGCCGGTGCCGCAGCACAGATCGAGCCCGGAGCCGAACGGCCCCAGCCTCCGCAGTGCCGCGGCGGTGGCCTCGAGCACCGAGTCGGGCGTACGGAAGGGGGTGTGGTCGAATTTCGGCGCGAGGAGGTCGTATCCGCGTTCCACGGACGACAGCGCCTGGACGGCGAGTTCACGCAGGCGGGGGCCTTCTGGGCTGAACATCGGATCAGCCTAGCCCCGCGGGATCGTCCCGGGAGGCTGACCTCGTCCGCACGGTGCGATCCGCCGACTGTGAGGAGTTGTGATGCGGGCATTCCGTGAGGCCGTGGAGGCGCACGACATGGACGCCGCCGAAGCGCTGCCGGCCGAGGATGTCGTCTTCTCCAGCCCGGTCGTCTTCAAGCCGTACACCGGCAGGCCGGTCACCGCGGCGATCCTGCGCGCTGTGGCGGAGGTCTTCGAGGACTTCCGTTGTGTGCGGGAGGTCGACGACGCGAACGGCCGTGACCACGTGCTCGTGTTCACCGCTCGGGTGGGTGACCGCGCGGTCGAGGGCTGCGGCATCATCCACGTCGACGACCACGGTCGCATCGACCGACTCACCGTGATGGTGCGTCCCTTGTCGGGCGCGCAGGCGCTCCGGGCTTCCATGGCCGCGGAGTTCGACCAGACCGCACGGGCCGCACAGGACCGCTCGGCCTGAACAGCTGCGTCCGGACCGCTCCGCCCGAGGCCCTCGCTCCGAACCGCTCCCCCAGCCCGTCCCGAGGGCCCGCCGGTCGCTTCCGGCGGGCCCTCCTGCGGCTGCCTCCTTCACGCATGCACACCCCGGTGGTACGGTGCGAACAGCATCCGTTTCGCGCCCTCCTTCAGGCGCCGGTGCCCGTTCTTCCTCGGATTCTCATCGGTGCGCCGTTCCGCCCGTGGTTTCGGGCCGGCCGTCCGGCATTCCCACACCACCTCGTGAGCGGGGCTTCACCGCCATGGCCGAGGTGCTGTTCCCACCGCCCCGGGCGCTGAATGCGTCCCCCTGTGCGGTTCTCCCCTTCCCAGCGTGTGTTCCTTCCCTCCAGTCGTGCCCGAAAGGACCGGCCCCATGACCACCACCACACTCGACCGCCCCGGCATCCAGCAGCAGCCCCGGCCCGTCAGCGGCGTCCTCGACATCGTCCCGTCCGGCACTCGCCACGAGGAACTGCTGCTCACTCCGGCGGAGTTGACGGCTGCCCGCGGTCTGCGCAGGGTGCTGCGGTCCCGGGACGGGCAGTCCGGCCTGGAGACGCTGCTGGAGCGGATGCGCGAGGCCCCCGACAACGCGACCTTCCTCCGGCGCGTCCAGCCCACCCTGCCCGGCAGCTGACGCCCCGGGCAGCCGACCGTGCCCGGCACCCGCCCGTTCCCGCCGCTGCGCCTCCCGGCCGCGGACAGCCGTCGCCGTCGTACCGCCGTGCGGCATCCGAGTGCTTGCGGAGGGCCTCCGGCCCGGTCACCGCGGCCGTCCGGGGTCCCCTTCCTACGTTTGCAGTATGACTATCGGATTTGCTTCGCGGGCGGCCGTATCCACCTGTGCCCTCTGCACAGCGGGCCTGCTGGCGTTCGCCCCCGCCGCGGCGAGCGCCGGTACGCGGGCGGACCCCGCGCCGTCACCCGGCTCCGGGGCACGGACGGCCACGGGACCGCGAGCCGCACCCGCGGCGGCGCCGAATGCGCTGCTGTACCGCTCCGGCACCCAGGTCCGCCCGCGCGCCGGGGCGCCCGAGGTCCCGGAGCCGTCCGCCCGGTCGTGGCTGGTGGCCGACGCCGGCTCCGGTGAGGTGCTCGCCGCGCACGACGCGCACCGCAGGCTGCCGCCCGCCAGCACCCTCAAGACCCTGTTCGCGCTCACCCTGCTGCCCGTCCTGCCCGCCGGCATCCGGCACACCGTCAGCGAGGAGGAACTGGCGGGCATCGGCCCCGGCAGCAGCCGTGTCGGGGTCGCCGAGGACCTCACCTACCGGATCTCCGACCTGTGGAACGGGGTCTTCCTCGGCTCCGGCAACGACGCCGTGCGCGTGCTGGCCTCGCTCAACGGCGGCTGGAAGGTCACCGCCGAGCGGATGCAGGACAAGGCCCACGCCCTCGGCGCCCACGACACGCGGGTGAAGTCGCCCGACGGCTACGACGCCCCGGGCCAGGTGTCGTCGGCGTTCGACCTGGCGGTGTTCGGCCGGGCCGGACTGCAAAACCCCGACTTCGTCCGGTACTGCTCCCTCGAGGAGACCGTCTTCCCGGGCCGCGACGACGGGTCGTACGCAATCCGCAACACCAACCGGCTGCTCACCGGCTCGGACGGGGTGGAACGGTACCCGGGGATCGTCGGGATCAAGAACGGCTACACCAGCGGCGCCGGCCACACCCTCGTGGCGGCGGCCCGCCGGGACGGACGCACCCTCGTGGTGACGGTGCTGAACCCCCGGTGGGGCGGTGCGCACGCCGTGTACGAGGAGGCCCGCACGCTGCTGGACTGGGGGTTCGAGGCGTCGGGCCGAGTCGATGCGGTGGGATCGCTGGACGCCCTGCGGGTCACGTCGCTGCCGGGGCCCGAGGCACAGCCCGCGCCCGCCCCGGCCCTCACCGCGGTTCCGGCGGCACGGGACGACGGGCCCGAGCGGACGGTGGTGTGGGCCGTGGCGGGCGCGGCACTGCTGGGCGCGGTGGGCACGGGCCTGTTCCTGCGGCTCAGGTGGGGTCCGGTGGTACCGGACTGACCGGCCGCGACGCGTGTCGCCCACCGCACCAGCGCTCCGCGCACCTCACCCCACGCCCCATCACACCGCTCGGCGCTCCGAGAGGCCGTCAGCGTCGTGCGGCGGTCCCGGGCAGCGGTTCCAACGCCGGTACGGGGCGAAGGCCGCCGACCGGCAGGCCGCCGCCGAGCAGCGGTTCGCCGGTGAACGCGGTGAGCGCGGCCGGGTCGACCCCGGCGTGGACGAGGGCGGCCGCGGTCACCGGGACGCGTGCCCGGTCGGCTCCGTCGGAGATCTTCACGGCGACGGCACTGCCGTCGGGCAGGGCGGCGACCTGTACGCCCTCGAAGCCGTCCTTGGCGAGCAGCCCGGGTACGGCCCCCATCAGGGCGGCGACGTCCCGGCCGGAGCCCGAGGCCATCGCGGGGTGCTCACGCATCGCGTCGGCGACCCGGGCCTCGGGGGTGCCGGGCGGGGCGGTGGTGATCCGGGCGGCGGCGCGGGCGAGGCCGTGCAGGGAGACGGCGAACAGGGGTGCGCCGCAGCCGTCGACGGTCACCCGGGCGACGCGCTGCCCGGTGAGCTCCTCGACCGTCCCGGCGACCGCCCGCTGGAGGGGGTGGGCGGGGTCGAGGTAGTCGCCGAGGGACCAGCCGTTGAGGCGGGCGGTGAGGAGCATGGCGGCGTGCTTGCCGGAGCAGTTCTGGGCGAGCCGGGAGGGCGGGCGGCCCTCGCGCACCCAGGTCTCGCGTACGGCGCTGCCGAACGGCAGGTCCGGGATGTTGCGCAGGTGCTCCTCGGCGAGTCCGGCGCCCGCGAGGACGCGCCGGACTCCGGCGAGGTGGCGTTCCTCGCCGGAGTGGCTGGCGGCGGCGAGGGAGAGCAGCTCGCCGTCGAGCGGGAGCCCCGCCCGCACCATGGCGACGGCCTGGACGGGCTTGAGCGCGGAGCGCGGGTAGCAGGCGGCCTCGATGTCACCGAGCCCGAGCCGGACCTTCCCGTCGGCGCCGAGGACGACGACGGAGCCGTAGTGGACACCTTCCACGACCCCGCCGCGGACGAGCCGGGCGACGGGGGCGTGGAAGGGCTCGCGGACCGGGGGTGCGGCCGCGGGGGACGTGCTGTTCATCGGGATCGGTTCTCCGTGGGGGCGGGCCGGTGGGGGTCCATCGGGGTATGCGTGTGCGGGACCTCGCCGTCCGCCGCGCGGACCGGGCGCACGAGGGCCGTCAGGGCCGTCCCGACCCGGTCGAGATGGTGGGACATCGCGTCGGCGGCGTCCTCCTCGGAGCCGTCGGCCAACGCCTGGACGATCGTGCGGTGCTCGCGGTTGGACTGTTCGCGCCGGTCCCCGAGCTGGTTGAGGAAGGCGGACTGGCGGGCCAGCGCGTCCCGGATCTCCTCGATGACCTTGCGGAACACGGGATTCTGGGCGGCCTCGGCGACGGCGAGGTGGAAGTGGGTGTCCATGGCCGCCCAGACGGTGGTGTCGGTCTCCCGGTCCATTCGTTCCAGCAGGTGGTGCAGGAGGCCGAGGTTCTCGGGGGTACGCCGCCGGGCCGCGTAGCGGGCGGCCGGGATCTCGACGTGGCGGCGCACCTCCAGCAGGTCGCCGGCCGCGTAGTCGCCGAAGGTGGGGTCCCCGACGGCGTCGGCGACGACGAAGGTGCCCTTGCCGGTCCTGGACGCGGTCAGGCCCATGGTCTGCAGCGCCCGCAGCGCCTCGCGCAGCACGGCCCGGGAGACCTCGAGGGTGCGGCACAGCTCCGCCTCGGAGGGGAGCTTGTCCCCGACGGCGTACTCGCCGCGCTCGATGGCGTCGCGCAGGTGGGAGAGGACCGCCTCCATCGCGCTGACGCGCCGCGGCCCGAGCCCACCTGTCCGGCTGTCCGACAGGTTCACGGAGGTGATGGTGCGGGTCGGACGCGAGAGGTGTCAAGCCGGACAGGACGGTGCCCGCGCGGGGGCTGCCCACACCCTCGTCCCGGGGGTCGTCACCATTCTGCGGCGGGGCTCGCGTTCCCATACTCACGTACATGGCCGATCCAACAGTGCTCGATCCGACGATGCTCACGGAGAACCCGCCCGCCTCCCCGTCCCCGCGTGCCCGCGGGAAGGGGAGCGACTTCGCCGAACTGTCACGGCGCATGGCCGCCGAAGGGCTGCTCGGGCGCCGCCCCCTCTACTACACCCTGCGCCTGGGGACCGTGGGCCTCGCCCTCGCGGGAGGTGTCGCCGCCTTCCTCGTCCTGGGCGACAGCTGGAGCCAGTTGTTCGTCGCGGCGGCCCTGGCCGTGGTCTTCGGGCAGCTCGCACTGGCCGCCCACGATCTGGCGCACCGACAGGTGTTCTCGCGCCGGCGCCCCAGTGAGGCCGGTGGTCTGCTGGTGGCCGACGTGCTCCTCGGCATGAGCTACGGCTGGTGGATGGACAAGCACACCCGCCACCACGCGAATCCCAACCACGGGCGCAAGGATCCGGATGTCGCCCCCGACCTGCTGGTCTGGTCGCGACGCCAGGCGAGCCGGGCTCAGGGCCCCGCGCGGTTCATCGGCAGGCACCAGGCCGCCCTGTTCTTCCCCCTGCTGACGCTGGAGGGCCTCAACCTGAGTTTCAGCAGTTTCAAGGCCCTGCGCGGCCCGGCGGTGAAGCGGCCGCGGCTGGAGGGGACCCTGCTCGTCGTCCACTTCGCCGTGTACTTCGGCGGCCTGTTCGCGGTGCTCTCCCCCGGCAAGGCGCTTGCCTTCGTCGCCGTCCACCAGGGTCTGTTCGGGATCTGCCTCGGCTCCGTGTTCGCCCCCAACCACAAGGGCATGCCGATGGTCGAGGAGGGGGAGCGGCTGGACTTCCTGCGCCGCCAGGTCCTCACCTCCCGCAACGTCACGGGCGGTGTGTTCGTCGACGTCTTCATGGGCGGGCTGAACCACCAGATCGAGCATCACCTCTTCCCCAGCATGCCCACTCCGGCTCTTCGCCGGGCCCAGGTCATCACCGAGCGGTACTGCGCCGAGCTGGGCATCCCGTACTGCCGGACGGGGCTGTTCGCCTCGTATGCCACGGCGCTGCGCCATCTCAGGAGCGCGGGGGAGCCACTGCGCGAGGCCCGCTGACGGACGGCGGCCCGCCTTCCGGCGGGAGGGCGGCAAGGACGGGCGGCCCACTACGCCCACAGCGCGCCGGCCAGGGCCGCGCCCGCGAACGCCGCGCCCAGGCCGGCCGCGACGCTCGCCACGACGTTCACGGCGGCATAACGGGTGGCGCCCGCCTCGGTGAGGCGCAGCGTCTCGTAGGAGAAGGTGGAGTACGTGGTCAGGGCGCCGCACAGACCGGTTCCGAGCAGCAGCTGGAGCCGCGGGCCCGCGGCGCCCGCGGCCACCGCGCCGGTGAGCAGGCCGAGTGTCAGGCAGCCGGCGACGTTCACCGTGAAGGTCCCCCAGGGGAAGACCGAGTCGTGCCGCGACTGCACCGCGCGGTCGGTGAGGTAGCGCAGGGGCGCCCCGGCCATGGCGCCGAGGACGACCAGCAGCCAGGTCACGGGCCCTCACCCCCCGTCCCGGGCGCGTGGGCACGACGGCCGCCGTCCAGGTACCGGACGACCTCGCAGGCCTCGAGGGTCACCAGGCCTTCGGTGACGAGCGCGTCCAGCTCCGGCAGGAAGGCGCGTACACGCTCCTCGGTGTCGACGACCACGACCGCCACCGGCAGGTCCTCGCTCAGGGACAGCAGCCGGGAGGTGTGGACGAGCGAGGAGGCGCCGAACCCCTCGATGCCGCGAAAGACACTGGCGCCCGCCAGTCCTGCCGCATGGGCACGGTGGACGATCTCCGAGTAGAGGGGCCGGTGATGCCAGGTGTCGTTCTCGCCGATGAGCACGGTCAGGCGCAGAGCGCTGCCGGTCAGCCGTGTCATGACTGCCTCCTCTTCAGAACGCGGCGGGTCGCGGACGCGGCCGCCCACACGGCGGCCAGCGCCGCGAGCGGGGTGACGGCGAGGTAGACGAGGGCGGGACCCCCGCTGCCGCCGTCGAGCAGGTTCCGGCCCTCGACGGCATAGGACGAGAAGGTGGTGAAACCTCCGAGGACACCGGTGCCGAAGAACGGCCGGACGAGGGGGTGGGCGGCCCGGGCCCCGGTGAGGACCGCCATGAAGACGCCGATCACGGCGCAGCCGGTGATGTTGACCCACAGGGTCGTCCAGGGGAAGCCGTCCGCCGGTGTCGGCCACCACAGGGAGGCGGCATGGCGGGCGGCGGCGCCCGCTCCCCCGCCGGCTGCCACCACGGCGACGACGGGAGCGTGCGCGCGCAGGACGGGGCGTGCGCGGTGGGTCCGGGTGGAAGGGGGCGGGGGTGGCACGGGCGTACGTCTCCTACTCGTCGAGCGGCCCGGACGTGCGGGCGCGCGTCTGCAACAAGTAGGGACCGTTGGCGGCGGTGCCGCGGTTCGGGTACGGCGGGCCCCACCGCCGCGCGCCGTAAGACGTGCTCGCGGCCGAGTGCCAGTTTAACGCCCGCGGCCACGGGAGCCCGCGGACGTGTATGCCGTCGGCCGTATGCGCTACCAGCCCTTTTCGAACATCCGCGCGACCTCGGCGATCCGCGCCTCGTCGCACCGGTAGTACGGACGCCCGGCGGCGCCTCCGGTGCGCAGCAGGCCGACGGCCGTGAGCAGCCGGAGGTGGGTGAGGGCGACCGGGTGGGGCATGCCGAACCGGCCGGCGACGGCCTCCGCGGTGGCGCCGTGCCCGGCGCGGCCGGGTTCCCTCAGCCAGGCCAGGATGTGCAGCCGTGTCCCGTCGTCGGGAGTCCTGATCATGTCGTCCGCCTCCGCCCCGGCGTCCGCTCCGGGCACTGACACCGTCCCGCGACCGGAGCCCTCGTGTCATGCGCTCCGGCACCTTGTCCGGGAGCCGGCCCACCCCGACCACGAAGTGGTCGGACAGCGTCTCGTCCGGAGGCACGGGGCCCGGCCGCACACGTACCGTGGGTGCGGCCGGGCCCCGCCGTGAGTCAGGAACTCACGGACTCACCGGTGACCGAACCACGACATCGCGGGCAGTGCCCGGTCGTCGTAGCCGAACAGCGCCTGGTTCTCCCAGCCGTTGCCGGAGGCCGGGTCGGCCGGGTCCCAGCCGTTGCCGGTGCGGGCGGTCCAGGTGGCCTCCCAGTAGAAGATCCCGAGGCCCCGCCCGTTCGGGACGGCCTCCACGATGCTCGCCACGTCGTTCATCCACCGGGTCTGGCCCGCCGTGGTCGCCGGGTAGCCGGGGACGAGTTCCCCGGTGAGGTCGATGATGTTCTCCAGCCCGTCCTCGCTGTCGAGGCGGAACGGATAGGCCGTCTCGGCGAGGAAGACCGGCTTGCCGTAGCGGGTGGCGGCGTCGTCCAGGGTGGTCTGGACGTCGTGCAGCGTGCCGTGCCAGTAGCCGTAGTACGACAGCCCGATGGCGTCGAATTTCACGCCCTGGGACACCGCGTTGTCGAACCACCAGCGGGTGCCGTCGAGGTCGCCGCCCTCGGCCAGGTGCAGCGCGACGGTGGTGGACGGGGCGACCGCCTTGACGGCGTCGTAGCCGGAGTTGAGCAGGCCGGCGAGCTGCGTCCAGTTGCCTGTGGAGCCCTCGTTCCAGAGCATGCCGCCGTTGATCTCGTTGCCGACCTGGACCATGTCGGCGGTGGTGCCCTGCGCCTTGAGGGCGCTCAGGACGTCGTACGTGTGCTGGTACACGTCCGTCTTCAACTGACTGTAGGAGTGTCCTGCCCAGGCGGCCGGCTTGGTCTGCTTGCCGGGGTCGGCCCAGGTGTCCGAGTAGTGGAAGTCGACCAGCAGCTTCATGCCCTGGGCCTTGACCCGCTTCGCCATGGCGAGGACGCGTGCCTTGTTGTTGTAGCCGTCGGCCGGGTTCACCCAGACCTTCAGGCGGGCGTAGTTCATTCCGGCCGAGCGCAGGATGGCGACGCCGTCACCGGCGCTGCCGGAGGCGGTCCGGTAGACGCCGCCCTTGGCCTCGCTCTTGGGCAGGGACGAGATGTCGGCGCCCTTGACCGCAAGTCCGGAGGTGCCCGGGGCGAAGGTCAGATCGTCGACGTTGATCCAGTTGCCCGCGTCGGCATCGCTGTGGACGCTGATCGTGCACTGGTTGTTCGTCACCCTGACGGGCACGACGATCCGTATCCAGTCGCTCGCGGACACCGGCAGGTCGGTGCGTTGTTCGGCGCCGCCGCAGTTCTTGAGGGCGAGGTAGGCGGCGTTCTGGCCGCCGCCGGAGCGGACCCAGGCGGTCAGCTTGTAGTCGCCGTTGGTCAGACCGGACAGGTACTGGTACGTCTCCACCTGGTAGGCCGAGGACGACCAGTGGGAGAGGCGGTGGCTGCCGCTGCGTCCACCGGACTCGGAGTACGAGGCGGCGGTGGAGCCGTACTCCGACCAGCCGCCCGGGGTGGCGGCACCCGAACCGTCGGCTTCGAAGCCGCCGTTGGTGAGGGTGCCGGCCGCGGTCGCGGTCTGGGCGGGCAGTGCGGTGAGGGAGAGCCCCGCGGCGAGCGGCAGCAGCAGGGCCCTGAGGACGGCCGTACGGGTGTGTGTGCGCGTGCGTCTGGGATGGAACATGGGTGTTCGTCGTCCCTTCGACGTGGGGAGAGGAACTGCCCCCGCCCGCGGCGGGGGCCTCCCTCCGCCCGCGGCGTGTGCTGCTCGCACGGGCGGAGGGGAGTCGCGGCTCAGCCGTCGAGTCGCACGACCCGGACGGCTCCGGCCGGGACCGCCAGGCGGCCCGCGGCGCGTTCACCCGTCAGCAGCTCGGTGCCGGGGGTGTCCAGCGGCACCTTGGTGTCGCCGGCGGTGTGGTTGATCACGAACAGGAAGGTGCCGGACTCCCCGGTGCGGCGCACCACTTCGACGTCGCGGGGCAGGCCGGCGCGCGGGGTGATCCCGGTCTCCTCGACGGCCCGGCCGAGCAGGGTGTCCAGTCCTTCGGCACCCAGGCGGGTGGAGACGTACCAGGCGCTGCCCTCGCCGAGGCGGTGCCGGGTGACGGCGGGGCGGCCGGCCGTGAGGCCGTCGGCGTAGGTCCAGACGGTCTCGGCGCCGTGCGGCACCACGAACTCGGACCATACGTCGGCGTCGAGCTCGGAGCCGTCGGGGCCGGTCAGACGCACCCGCCCGCCGGCCGGGAGCGGCGAGAACTCCTCGACGGTCAGGCCGAGGACGTCCCGCAGAGGGCCGGGGTAGGCGCCGTCGTGCACGGCGTCGTGTTCGTCGACGATGCCGGAGAAGTAGGAGACGACGAGGGTGCCGCCGTTCTCGACGTACTCCTTGAGGTTGTTCCCGGCCGCCTCGGTCATCAGGTACAGGGCGGGGACGACGACCAGGGGGTATCCCGACAGGTCGGCCTCCGGGTGCGCGAAGTCGACGGTGAGATGGCGGTCGTAGAGCGCCTCGTAGAAGGAGTCGGCCCGTTCGCGGGCGTCGTGGTCCTCGCTGGGGTGCCAGTCGAGGTTCTGCGCCCACCAGGAGTGCCAGTCCCACAGCACGGCGACGTCGGCCTCGGTGCGGGTGCCGCGCAGGGGTGCCAGCGCGTCGACGTGCGCGCCGAGTTCGACGACCTCGCGCCACACGCGGGTACCGGTGCCGCCGTGCGGGAGCATCGCCGAGTGGAACTTCTCGGCGCCGCGCCGGGACTGGCGCCACTGGAAGAACATGGCGCCCTCGGAGCCGCGGGCCACGTGGGCGAGGGAGTTGCGGGCCATCTGGCCGGGTGCCTTGGCGGGGTTGCGGGGCTGCCAGTTGACGCCCGAGGTGGAGTGTTCGAGCAGCAGCCAGGGGGCGCCGCCCGCGACGGAGCGGGTGAGGTCGGCGGACATCGCCAGGTTCACGTGGGTGCGGCGGCCGTCGGTGATCAGGTAGTGGTCGTTGGTGACGAGGTCGACCTCGCGGCCCCAGGCCCAGTAGTCCATGGAGTCGCACTGGCTGAGGGCCGTCATGAAGTTGGTGGTGACCGGGATGCCGGGCGCGAGGCGGTGCAGGATGTCCCGCTCCGCGGTGAAGTTCTCCCGCACGGTGGCGTCGGCGAACCTCCGGTAGTCCAGCGCCTGGCCGGGGTTGCCGACCGTCGGGGTGGCCCGCGGCGGGTTGATCTGCTCGAAGTCGGCGTAGCGCTGGCCCCAGAAGGCGGTGCCCCAGGCCTCGTTGACGGCGTCGACGGTGCCGTAGGTGCGGGCGAGCCAGCGGCGGAAGTGGGCGGCGCAGCCGTCGCAGTAGCAGGCGGAGACGGGGACGCCGTACTCGTTGTGGACGTGCCACATCGCGAGCGCGGGATGGTCTCCGTAGCGCTCGGCGAGCCGGGTGGTGATGTCCGCGGCGGCGGCGCGGTAGGCGGCGTTGCTGTGGCAGATGGCGCCGCGGGAGCCGAATTCGTAGCGCACTCCGTCCGCGGTGACCGGCAGCGCGTCCGGGTGGGCGCGGTAGAACCAGACGGGCGGCACCACGGTGGGCGTGCCGAGGTCGACGCGGATGCCGTTCTCGTGCAGCAGGTCCAGGACGCGGTCGAGCCAGCCGAAGTCGTGGACGCCGGGCTCGGGTTCCAGCAGGGCCCAGGAGAAGATGCCGACGCTCACCATGGTGACGCCGGCCTCACGCATCAACCGGACGTCCTCGGTCCAGACGCTTTCCGGCCACTGCTCGGGGTTGTAGTCCCCACCGAAGGCGAGCCCGGTGAGGCCCGTGGGGGTGGTCTCCGGCATGGATTGTCTCCCGATATGTCGAACCGCTGGGAACGTGCACACACACTTTGGGTGGCACGAAGCCAACATAACCGCACAGCAACAACCATTGACAAGTGTCCGGGATGTTTCTCTACTGTGAACGCTCACAGAGCAGCGCGAGTCACGGTACGAGCCGCGCGCAGCTGGGCAGCAGGTCTTCGCGAGAGGCGGGGGCCCAGGTCAGGGGAGAGTTCCATGCGATACACGAAGCACCGTCGCCTCGTGAGTTCCGCCATAGCGGTCACGCTCGGCGCCACCACGCTGGCCGCGTGCGGCTCGTCGTCGGACGACGACAGCGGGGTCCAGTCCGGTCCGGTCTCACTGACGTACTGGACCTGGGCCCCGGGCATGGACAAGGTCGTGGACCTGTGGAACGAGGGTCCCGGCAAGAAGGAGCAGATCAAGGTCACGGTGAAGAAGCAGGCGTCCGGCGACACGCTGGTCACCAAGATCCTCACCGCGCACAAGGCGGGCAAGGCCCCGGACCTGGTGCAGGCGGAGTACCAGGCACTGCCCACGCTGGTCAGCAATGACGCGCTCGCCGACATCTCGAAGGAGGTGGGCGACGCGAAGAGCAAGTTCGCGGACGGCGTCTGGCAGCAGACCACGCTCGGCACCGACGCGGTGTACGCGATCCCGCAGGACATCGGCCCGATGATGTTCTACTACCGCGAGGACCTGTTCAAGGAGTACGGCCTGACGGTGCCGACGACCTGGGACGAGTTCGCGGACACCGCGCGCAAGCTCAAGGAGGAGTCGCCGGAGACGGACCTGACCACGTTCTCCGCCAATGACTCGGGGCTGTTCGCGGGGCTCGCCCAGCAGGCCGGCGCGCAGTGGTGGACCACGTCCGGCACCAAGTGGAAGGTCGGCATCTCCGACGACGCGACCAAGAAGGTCGCCGAGTTCTGGGGCGGCCTGGTCAAGGAGGGTGCCATCGACAACCAGCCGATGTACACCCCGGCCTGGAACAAGGCGCTCAACACCGGCAAGCAGATCGCGTGGGTCAGCGCCGTGTGGGCGCCGGGCACACTGAGCACGGCCGCGCCCGACACCAAGGGCAAGTGGGCCATGGCCCCGCTCCCCCAGTGGACCGACGAGGAGAACCGCACCGGCAGCTGGGGCGGCTCCTCCACCGGCGTCACCACGGACTCCAAGAACAAGGAGGCCGCCGCGAAGTTCGCCGCCTGGCTGAACACCGACCGCGAGGCGCTGAACGCGCTGGCGAAGGAGAGCGGCATCTACCCCGCCTCCACCTCGGCCCAGCTCAGCGGCGCCTTCACCAGCCCGCCGGAGTACTTCTCCAACCAGCCGGACTTCTACAAGAAGGCCGCCGAGATCGCGCAGAGCACCGCGCCGTCCGCCTGGGGTCCGAACGTCAACGTGGCGTACACGACGTTCAAGGACGCCTTCGGTGCCGCCGCGAAGAACAAGTCCGACTTCGTCGCCGCCGTGGACAGCATGCAGCAGGACACGGTCGCCGACCTGAAGAAGCAGGGCTTCGAGGTCGCTCCGTGACATCCCCGGCACGTGGGAAGGCGTACGGGGTCGAAGGGGCCCCGTACGCCCGCCCGTCCCGCACCTCTGCCCTCAGGCGCACCCGCAGCGCCCCCTTCCTCTTCCTGATCCCCGCGACGGTTCTCTTCCTGCTCTTCTTCGCGCTGCCCATCGGGTACGCGGTCTGGCTCAGCTTCCGCAAGGTGCAGGTGTCCGGGCTCGGCCTGGGCGCGGGTGCCCGCAAGGAGGTCTGGGCCGGCCTGGAGAACTACACCGCCGCCCTCTCCGACAGCGAACTGCTGGACGGCGCGCTGCGCGTGCTCGGCTACGGCTGCATCGTGGTTCCGGTGATGCTGGGGCTCGCCCTGGTGTTCGCGCTGATGCTGGACTCCGAGCGGGTGCGGCTCGCGCCCTTCACCCGGCTCGCGATCTTCCTGCCGTACGCCATCCCCGGCGTGATCGCGGCGCTGCTGTGGGGCTTTTTGTACCTGCCCGACGTGAGCCCGTTCTACTTCGTGCTCGACAGGTTCGGCCTGCCGCAGCCGGACCTGCTGGACGGCGGTCCGCTGTTCCTCGCCCTGTCGAACATCGCGGTGTGGGGCGGCACCGGCTTCAACATGATCGTCATCTACACCGCGCTGCGGGCCATCCCTCTCGAGGTGTACGAGGCGGCGAAGCTGGACGGCGCCACCCCCCTGCAGATCGCGCTGAAGATCAAGATCCCGATGGTCGCGCCGTCGCTGGTGCTCACCTTCTTCTTCTCGATCATCGCGACGCTCCAGGTGTTCAACGAACCGACCACGCTGAAGCCGCTCACCAACTCCGTCTCCACCACATGGAGTCCGCTGATGAAGGTGTACCAGGACGCCTTCGGCAACGGCGACATCCACTCGGCCGCCGCGCAGGCCGCCCTCATCGCGCTCGCCACCCTGGTGCTCTCCTTCGGCTTCCTGCGGGCCGCGAACCGACGCAACAAGCAGGAGGCGGCCCGATGAGTTCCGTGGCCCTGAACAAGGCCGAGCCCGTGGCCGGCACCGCCCCGGGCACCGGCCGGGCTCCGGCGCGGCCCCGCCGGACCGCCCTGGTCCCCACCCTGACGCTGCTGCTCGGCGCGCTGTACTGCCTGTTGCCGGTCGCCTGGGTGGTCATCGCGTCCACCAAGTCCGGCAGTGAGCTGTTCTCCACGTTCACGTTCTGGCCCGGCACCGGCTTCACCGAGAACCTCTCCGACCTGAACGCCTACCGCGACGGCGTCTACTGGACGTGGATGGGCAACTCCGCCCTGTACGCCGGCCTCGGCGCCCTGCTGTCGACGTGCGTGTCGGCGGTCAGCGGCTACGCGCTGGCGGTCTACCGCTTCCGGGGCCGCGAGACGCTGTTCAACGTGCTGCTCGCGGGTGTGCTGATGCCGCCGGTGATCCTCGCCGTCCCGCAGTACCTGCTGCTCGCCCAGGCGGACCTCACGGACTCCTACCTGTCCGTGCTGCTGCCGCAGATCCTCTCCCCGTACGGCGTCTACCTCGCGCGGATCTACGCCGCGGCGTCGGTGCCGTCCGACGTGGTGGAGGCCGGGCGGATGGACGGGGCCGGCGAGTGGCGCATCTTCACCCGGGTCGCGCTGCCGATGATGCTGCCCGGACTGGTGACGGTGTTCCTGTTCCAGTTCGTCGCGATCTGGAACAACTTCCTGCTGCCGTACATCATGCTCAGCGACGACGAGAAGTTCCCGATCACGCTCGGTCTGCACACGCTCCTCGAACAGGGCGCCAACACGCCGGCGTTGTACACCCTGGTGATCACGGGCGCGTTCCTCGCGGTGTTCCCGCTGGTCGCGCTCTTCCTGGTCATCCAGCGGTTCTGGAGCCTGGATCTGCTGTCCGGAGCCGTAAAGTCATGACCATGAGCAACACGGGGGGCAGGCGCAGGCCGCCGACGATCCACGACGTGGCGCGCGAGGCCGGTGTCTCGCGCGGGACCGTCTCGCGCGTGCTCAACGGCGGCCACTACGTCAGCCCGTCCGCGGCGGAAGCGGTCAACGCCGCGATCCGCAGAACGGGTTACGTGGTGAACCGGCACGCCCGCTCGCTGATCACCGGCCGCTCCGACTCGGTCGGCTTCCTGCTGACTGAGCCTCAGGAGCGGTTCTTCGAGGATCCCAACTTCAATGTCCTGCTGCGCGGTTGCACGCAGGCACTGGCCGCGCACGACATTCCGCTGCTGCTGATGATCGCCGGTACGCAGGCCGAACGGCGGCGCATAGTGCGGTACATCACCGCCGGGCACGTCGACGGGGTGCTGCTGGTCTCCAGCCACTCGGGCGATCCGGTGGCCGAGGAGCTGCGGGCGGCGGGCATCCCGCTGGTCGCGTGCGGCAAGCCGATCGGGCTGGGTTCCAAGGTGAGTTACGTGGCCGCGGACGACCGGGACGGCGCCCGTGACATGGTGCGCCATCTGCTGTCGCTCGGCCGGCGCAGGGTGGGCATGGTGACCGGCCCGCTCGACACTCCGGGCGGCGTGGAGCGCCTCGCCGGGTACAAGGAGGTGCTCGCCGAGGCCGGCATCGGGAGCGACGAACGGCTCATCGTCTCCGGCGACTACAGCAGGGCCAGCGGCGCGGCGGGCGCGGAGCGGCTGCTGGCCGGGGCGCCCGACATGGACGCCGTGTTCGTCGCCTCGGACCTGATGGCGCAGGGCGTGCTGACGGCACTGCACCGCGCGGGACGGCGGGTGCCCGAGGACGTGGCGGTCGGCGGCTTCGACGACTCCCAGGCCGCGGTCTCCACCAGCCCCGGCCTGAGCACGATCCGTCAGCCGTGGGACCGCATCAGCTCCGAGATGGTACGGGTCCTGCTGGCCCAGGTCGGCGGCGAGGAGCCGGCCACGGTGATCCTCCCGACGGAACTGGTGAAGCGCGAGTCGACCTAGGAACGCGCGCCGGGCCCGGGCGTGACGCGCATCGCCCAACCGTTAGTTGAATACCGAACAAGTGTTACCGTTCGACCATGACAGCAAAGACGGCCGGCGCCGGGCTCGAGGAGCGGTGGCGGGAGATCCTGGCGGTGCACGCGCGCACCCTCGGCGAGATCGACCGCGCGCTGCATCCGCACGGCCTCGGCGCATCCGACTTCGAGGTGCTCGACCTGCTCGCGACCGCGTCGCCCGAGGAGGGCGAGCAGTGCAGGGTGCAGAACCTGGGCGGGCGGGTCCACCTCAGCCAGAGCGCGCTGTCCCGCCTCATCGCCCGACTGGAGAAGGACGGCCTGGTCGCCCGCAGCATCTGCGCGGAGGACCGGCGGGGCGTCTACGTCACGCTCACCGCCGAGGGCCGCGGCCTGCACGCCGAGGTACTGCCGCTCCAGCGCGCGGCCCTGGCCCGCGCGCTGGGCGAGTAGTCCGCCGCACCGGACGGCCGCGGCACGCCTAGGGACGGGCGAGCAGGGTGCGCACCCCCTCGGACGTCAGCGTGAGGCGGTGTTCCGAGCTGCCGTCGATGGTGAGGGACAGCTCGTCGGCCGGCCACTGCGCGGCCAGTGCCCCGAGCGGCACCAGCCGGTAGCGGGAGACGAAGGGCAGCAGCCCCGACATCTCCAGTTCCGAAGTGAACACCGGCACCACCTGGATGCCGTCCGGCTGCTCCATCACGGGCAGCGCGACCGCGCCGGGCTCGGCGGCCTCGTCGCCCGCGTCGTCGGGCACGGGGATGAGTACGTCACTGTGGGCGAGGGCGTCCAGTGCCGCCGCGTCCTGGGTGTTCTCGGCAAGAGTGTCCAGGGCCCGCTGGGCGGACGTGGGGTCGTTGTTCTCGTGCGCGGGTGTCTCCATGGCAGTTTCCCTCGTAACGGCGGTCGTACGGACCCGTCCCGGACGAAATCGGCGGATCGGCAGAACGGCGGATCAGCGGTCGGGCCGGGATCCGCTCCGGGCACGGTCCTGCACGCGTACCCGATCGCGCGGGCCGCAATCCTGCCCGGCGTCCGAAGGACGGGCACCCCCTCCGACCGCCCTGACCGGCGTGGTTATCATATGAGCGCCGCCTAGCTCGAAAGATAATCCTGTGACTGTCAACGAAGACTCGTTCACCAACTGGAAACACCGCGAGGAAATCGCGGAGGCGATGATCCCGATCATCGGGAAGCTGCACCGCGAGCGGGACGTCACCGTCCTGCTGCACAGCCGCTCCTTGGTGAACAAGTCGGTGGTCTCGATCCTCAAGACCCACCGCTTCGCCCGTCAGATCTCCGGCCGGGAGCTGTCGGTCACCGAGACGCTGCCGTTCCTCCAGGCGCTCACCGCGCTCGACCTCGGCCCCTCCCAGATCGACCTCGGTCTGCTCGCCGCGACCTACCGCACCGACGACCGCGGACAGTCGGTGGAGGAGTTCACCGCCGAGGCCGTGGCGGGTGCCACCGGTGACCACAAGATCGACCGCCGTGAGCCGCGCGACGTCGTCCTCTACGGCTTCGGCCGTATCGGCCGGCTCCTCGCCCGCCTGCTCATCGAGAAGTCCGGCTCCGGCAACGGCCTGCGGCTGCGCGCCATCGTGGTCCGCCGGGGCGGCGAGCAGGACATCGTCAAGCGCGCCTCCCTGCTGCGCCGCGACTCCGTGCACGGCCAGTTCCAGGGCACGATCACCGTGGACGAGGCGAACAGCACGATCGTCGCCAACGGCAACACGGTCAAGGTGATCTACGCCGACGACCCGTCACGGCTGGACTACACGGCGTACGGCATCAAGAACGCCATCCTCATCGACAACACCGGCAAGTGGCGCGACCGCGAAGGTCTCTCGCAGCACCTGCGTCCCGGCGTCGACAAGGTGGTGCTGACCGCGCCCGGCAAGGGTGACGTGCCCAACGTCGTGCACGGCGTGAACCACGACACCCTCAAGCCGGACGAGCAGATCATCTCCTGCGCGTCCTGCACCACCAACGCGATCGTCCCGCCGCTCAAGGCGATGGCGGACGAGTACGGCGTGCTGCGCGGCCACGTGGAGACCGTCCACTCGTTCACCAACGACCAGAACCTGCTGGACAACTACCACAAGTCCGAGCGCCGCGGCCGCTCCGCGCCGCTGAACATGGTGATCACCGAGACGGGTGCCGCCTCCGCCGTCGCCAAGGCGCTGCCCGGCCTCGAGGCGACCATCACCGGCAGCTCGATCCGGGTTCCGGTGCCGGACGTCTCCATCGCGATCCTCAACCTGCAGCTGGGCCGCGAGGCCGACCGCGGCGAGGTGCTCGAGTACCTCCGTGAGGTGTCGCTCACCTCGCCGCTGAAGCGTCAGATCGACTTCATCAGCGCCCCCGACGCGGTCTCCAGCGACTTCATCGGCTCGCGGCACGCCTCGATCGTCGACGCCGGCGCCCTCAAGGTCGAGGGCGACAACGCGATCCTGTACCTCTGGTACGACAACGAGTTCGGTTACTCCTGCCAGGTCGTCCGGGTCGTCCAGCACGTCTCCGGAGTGGAGTACCCGACCTTCCCGGCGCCGGCGCCGGCGCCGGTTCCGGCTTCCTGACCGGCCGGGCACGGGCCGCCGGGAAGGACATATGGACGGAAGGTACGCGAAAGGTGCGGCGGGGCGTGGTCGGCGAGCAGGCCGGCCCTGCCTCGCCGCTCTGCGTCGACTTCCTCAACTACCCGTAAGTAAGGGCCTGTTCAGGCCCCGGGTGCCGATGCGGTGGCGAAACCGTGTCACGCCGAGGTCCGGATCGGTAACGATCGGCTCGTATCGGTTGCCCAACCCGGCACAGTTCCTAGTCTGCGGACATGGCGCTCTTCAGTAGTCGTACCGGTAAACGTCCCCGTATTGTCCCCGCTCTCGACGACGACGCCCTCGCGCGCGTCCTGCGGCAGGTGAGCAAGCGCGGTGGGGGCGTCAAGTCGACGGAGGTGACTCTCGTCGCGGGGTTCCTGGAGGAGACCGGGGACAACTGGGACCGGCGCAGCCACCGGGTGTCCGTGCTGGCCGGGGAGACGGCCGAATCGGGGTCCGACCTGGCCTCGGCCTGGCTGACCAGATCGCCGAAGAATCCCGACGCACTGGTGTTCCACTCGTGGGTCGGCCTGATGCGCGGCCTGCGGGACAGACACCTGGAGGACGCGGGACAGCTGGTGACCCAGTGCCACCGGGCCGCGGAGCTGAATCCGGCGGATCCGCTGCCCTGGGTGGCCCTGCTCGGCATGGCCCGCCTCGAGCGGTATCCGCAGAGCGAGGTCAACGCCATCTGGCGGGAGGCCACCGGACGCGACCGCTGGCACCGCGAGGCCTATCTGCAGATGCTCGCCCATCTGTCGCCGGAGGAAGGGGGCTCGAGCGCGGCCGTCCTCGACTTCATCGATGTGGTGCGCACCCGGATACCGGCCAACGCGCCGTGCGCCGCGATCGAACTGACCGCTGCCGTCCGGCAGTACCAGGGGCTGGTGGCGCAGGGCGGTGTCCGGGCCATGACGGCCGGTCAGCTGTGGGACGGCGGACAGGTCGCGGCCTCGCTGGAGCAGGCCGCCTCCCTCTGGGCGAAGCCGGGGTTCTTCCAGCACGCGGCGGCCCAGGCGGATTTGAACGTCCTGGCGTACGCGTTGTGCGCGGCCGGCCGGGCCGTCGACGCGCACCATGTGTTCGAGGTGCTCCAGGGCATGGTGACCCCGTGGCCGTGGAACGACGACGGACCCGCGGTCCAGCGGTTCGAACAGCACAAGGCCAAGGCGGAGCGGGGACGGCAGGGCGGCGTCAGAGGAGCCTGACGCCGCCTCACCGCGCACACCGTCAGTCCCGTTCCCGGGCCAGGATGTCCGTGACGGCCTTCCGCAACGCCGTCGCGGGGTCCGCCGCGGCTCCTTCGGAGCGCCATGCCACGAATCCGTCGGGGCGGACCAGGACCGCGCCGTCCCCGGTGACGCCGTGGGCCTGGGCCCAGTCCACGCCGTCGGCCGGCACCAGGTCCGCGGCGGGGCCGGTGCCGATCCGGTAGGCGTCGATCGGCGCCCGCAGCTGCCGTGCCGTCTGTGCCGCCGCGGTGTGCCAGGCGCCGTCGCCCGACTCGCCGGTCAGCAGCACCAGGGACCGCTCGTACAGGTCGAGGGTGGAGATGCGGACTCCGTCGCGGTCCAGCCACAGGTGGGGGGCCCGGGTGCCCGGTTCCCCCGTCAGCTGCAGGCCCTCCGGGACGACCGGCGCCGCCGGGTCGCCGCCCACGACCGCGCCCTGCGGATAGCGGTAGCCCAGCGCCACGTTGAGGATTCCGCCCTTGGGGCCCTTGCTGCCGGCGCCCGCCGCGGGCGTGTAGCCGGGGTGGCTGTGCTCGACCGAGCGGTTCGAGGCGCGGGCGCTGGTCGCCTCGGCCACCGGGCGGCGCTCGGCGTCGTAGGACTCCAGCAGTCCGGGGCCCGCCCAGCCGCCGTGGACGGCGGCGAGCTTCCAGGCGAGGTTGTGCGCGTCCTGGATGCCGGTGTTGGAGCCGAACGCCCCGGTTGGTGACATCTCGTGGGCCGAGTCCCCGGCGAGGAACACCCGGCGGTCGGTGTACCGCTCGGCGACCCGCTCGGCGGCGTGCCAGGCGGCCCGGCCGGTGATCTTGACATCGAGGTCGGGCACCCCGACCGCCCGCCGGATGTGGGCGACGCACCGCTCGTCGGTGAACTCCTCGATCGTTTCGCCGTGTTCGGGGTGCCAGGGAGCGTGGAACACCCAGTTCTCGGTGTTGTCGACGGGCAGCAGTGCCCCGTCGGCCTCCGGGTTCGTCAGGTAGCAGACGATGAACCGCCGGTCGCCGACGACGCCCGCGAGGTCGCGGGAGGAGAAGGTGACGCTCACGTTGTGGAACAGGTCGCCCGGACCGCTCTGCCTGATGCCGAGCCGCTCCCGCACGGGGCTGCGCGGGCCGTCCGCGGCGACCAGGTAGTCCGCGCGGATGGTGGTGTGCTCGCCGGTCTCCCGGCTCTTGACCTGGGCCGTCACCCCGTCGTCGTCCTGGTCGAACGACATCAGCTCGGTCGCGAAGCGCAGATCGCCGCCGAGTTCGCGGGCGTGGGCCAGCAGCACCGGTTCGAGGTCGTTCTGGCTGCACTGGCACCACCCCCCGGGGCTGAACCGGGCCAGCCCGCCTCCGGGGTCGATCTCCTTGAACAGCCACTCGCCGTCGCCGTCCACCAGACTCGGCGTCTGCATGATGCCGTGGTTGTCCGCGAGGACCGACGCGACCTCCCTGATCTGCTGCTCCACTCCGGCCACCCGGAACAGCTCCATGGTGCGCACGTTGTTGCCGCGCCCGCGCGGGTGGATCGACGTGCCCGTGTGACGTTCGACGAGCAGGTGCGGCACGCCCAGACGCCCCAGGAACACGGACATGGACAGGCCCACGAGGGATCCGCCGACGATGAGGACGGACGTGTGGTGGCCGGTCTTGCCGGCCTCTTGCGATCGGTTCATTGAAGTGCCTCCAGCGTCGCCCTCGACGGGCGATGGAACAGGACGCGGCATCCATGCCCGGTACGGACCGGTTCGCGTCCCGGCCGCACCCGGTTGACGCGTGGTTCACCCACCTGCCCCGTGTGTCTCGCGGACATCGCGGGGCGCGTCAACGATCGGTTCAGGGCGAGCCCGGCCGTTTCGGCGACGGGTCCGTTCCCGACCTCCATCGAGGAACCTTCATGAAGAAGAGGAGAGGTGCACCGGATGACCACGACGGAACGCACGACGGGACCCGTGCCGGGACGCATAGCGCAGTCGGCGTTCGACGGCTCCAGGCTGCGGGTGATTCTGCTGCTCGACCTGTACGACGGGGCACAGGAACAGTTCCTCGAGGCCTACGAGCACATGAGCAGCAAGGTCGCGTCCATTCCCGGTCACATCCAGGACCAGCTCTGCCAGTCGATCGAGAACCCCTCGCAGTGGCTCATCACCAGCGAGTGGGAGAGCGCCCTCCCCTTCCTCGCCTGGGTGAACAGCGAGGAGCACATCGAGATCGTCCGCCCGATGCACAGCTGCGTCCGCGACACCCGCTCGATGCGTTACAGCGTTCTGCGCGAGACGGAGCCGCGCACCGAGCGCAAGGCGCGGTCCGGTCTGCAGGCCCAGGCCCGCGTGGGCGACGGAGTGGCCCGCCACGCGCTCACCTTCACCGTCAAGCCGGGCAGCGAGTCCAAGGTCGCGGAGCACCTGACCGGGTACGCCTCCCCCGAGGCCCATCTGGACGGGAACACGCGACTGCGCCGCACCTCGGTGTTCATGCACGGCAACCGCGTGGTGCGGGCCGTGGAGGTCGAGGGCGATCTGCCCGCGGCGCTGCGCCACGTGGCCGCTCAGCCCGGGATCCGGGCGGTCGAGGAGGCCATAGACCCCTACCTGGAACAGGAGCGGGATCTGTCCGAGCCCGGCTCCGCGCGGGTGTTCTTCACCCGGGCCGCGCTCCCCTCCGTGCACCACGTCCGCGCGGACGGCCCCGAGCCCGCCGGCCTGCGGCGGCACGCGCTGTACTACCCGGCCGTCGAGGGCCGGGGCACGGAGCTGGCCCGGTTCCTCGCCCATCAGGACGAGGCCGCGGCCGGCGACCCGGACAGCCCGGTCTTCACGAGTACCGTCTTCCAGCGCGACGACGTCGTGGTCCGCATAGTCGACGTCACCGGCGACCTCGACCGCGACCCCGAATGGGCCCTCGGCGTCAAGGGCGCGGGGAAGGCGGCGGAGCTGGAACGGCTCCTGGACGGCGCGGCGGTCGGCGTCGACGCCCCGCTGAACTCGGAACGCAACCTCAACCGGCTGCTGTCGCACGCCGTCATGCTGCCCGTCACCGACCGCGACGCGGCGGATTTCTGACGGCACACCGTGGTGACGTCCGCGGCTGCCCCGCCCGGACGCCCCCGCCCCACCCGGAGGTACCAACCATGTCCAAGCAGCATCCACGCATCGTGGACCTGAGCGAGACGGAACCCAACAGAAGGCGCGGAGGCGATCTCAGGACCCTCCTCACCCCGGCCACGGTGGGTTCCACCAGCGGCTTCATGGGTCTGGCCGTCATCCAGCCCGGTGAGCGCATCGGCGAGCACTACCACCCGTACTCCGAGGAGTTCGTGTACGTCGTCAGCGGCGCGCTCGAAGTCGACCTGGACGGGGAGCCGTTCGCGCTGCGGGCCGAGCAGGCCCTGATGATCCCGACCGACATGCGGCACCGCTTCCGCAACGTCTCCGACGCCGAGGCCCGCATGGTCTTCCACCTGGGCCCGCTCGCCCCGCATCCGAGCCTCGGGCACGTCGACACCGAGGAGAACGCCGGCTCCGAGGCCGGCCCCCAGCTGACCGTGGGCGGTCCGGTCGCGTCCGGGACCGGACAGGGCCGGCCTGCCGAACGCAGTGAGGCCATAAAGTGACCCGCCGGGTGGCCGTCACCGGTATCGGTGTGGTCGCTCCCGGTGGCACCGGGGCGACAGCGTTCTGGGACCTTCTGGCGGCCGGCCGCACCGCGACCCGCGGCATCACCCTGTTCGACCCGAGCGGCCTGCGTTCGCGGATAGCCGCCGAGTGCGACTTCGACCCGTTCGACCACGGACTCGATCCGGATCTGTGCCAGCACGCCGACCGGTACATCCAGTTCGCCGTGGTCGCCGCCGGGGAGGCCGTCCGCGACTCCGGGATCGACCAGGCCGACGGCGACCCGTGGCGCACCGCGGTGTCGCTGGGCAGTGCGGTCGGCGGCACCACCCGGCTGGAGCACGACTACGTCCAGGTCAGCGAGCACGGCACCCGCTGGGACGTGGACCACCGGGCGGCCGACCCCAAGCTGCACCTGGCGTTCCAGCCGAGCACGCTCGCCTCGGTGGTCGCCGAGCAGTTCGGCGCACGGGGTCCGGTGCAGACCGTCTCCACGGGCTGCACCTCCGGGCTCGACGCAGTCGGATACGGCTTCCACACCATCGCCGAGGGCCGGGCCGACGTCTGCATCGCCGGGGCGTCCGACTCGCCGATCTCACCGATCACGATGGCGTGCTTCGACGCCATCAAGGCGACGTCGCCGAACAACGACGACCCGGAGCACGCCTCCCGCCCCTTCGACGCGCACCGCGACGGGTTCGTGATGGGCGAGGGCGCGGCGGTCCTGGTCCTCGAGGAGTACGAGCACGCGCGGGCCCGTGGCGCGCGGATCCACTGCGAGATCGGCGGTTACGCCACGTACGGAAACGCCTACCACATGACCGGTCTGACCACCGAGGGCCTGGAGATGGCGCGAGCCATCGACAGCACCCTCGACCAGGCCCGTCTCGACCCCACACTGATCGACTACGTCAACGCGCACGGCTCCGGCACCCGTCAGAACGACCGGCACGAGACGGCCGCGGTGAAGCGGTCCCTCGGCGCCCACGCCTACGACACGCCCATGAGCTCCATCAAGTCGATGGTGGGGCACTCGCTCGGCGCGATCGGCGCGATCGAGGTGGTGGCCTGTGTGCTCGCCCTGCAGCACCAGGCCGTGCCGCCGACGGCGAACTACGAGACCCCCGACCCCGAGTGCGACCTGGACTACGTGCCGCGCACCGCCCGCCCCCGGAAGCTGAGGAACGTGCTCTCCGTCGGCAGCGGGTTCGGCGGCTTCCAGTCCGCGGTGCTACTGACCGGGCCGGGCGGGAGGACACCATGAGCAGCACTCGGCAACCCCGCCGCGCGGCCGTCACCGGCATCGGTGTGATCGCGCCGGGCGGACAGCGGACCGACGCCTACTGGAAGTCCGTCAGCGAAGGCATCAGCGTGCTGGACCGGATCACCCGCGAGGGCTGCGGACACCTGCCGCTGCGGGTGGCGGGCGAGGTCCGCTCCTTCGACGCGGCGGCCCTCATCGAGGACCGGTTCCTGGTCCAGACCGACCGGTTCAGCCATTTCGCGATGGCGGCTGCCGCCCTCGCCCTCGACGACGCCGGGATCGGCAGCGGTGATCCCGCGGAGCCGTTCTCCATCGGCGTGGTCACCGCGGCCGGTTCCGGCGGCGGTGAGTTCGGACAGCGTGAGCTGCAGAAGCTCTGGGGGCAGGGCCCCCGGTTCGTCGGCCCGTACCAGTCCATCGCCTGGTTCTACGCCGCGAGTACCGGCCAGATCTCCATCCGCAGCGGTTTCAAGGGCCCGTGCGGCGTGGTGGCGAGCGACGAGGCCGGCGGTCTCGACTCCCTCGCGCACGCCGCCGGGGCGGTCCGGCGGGGCACCGACACGATGGTCGTCGGGGCCGCGGAGGCCCCGCTGGCCCCGTACTCGATGGTCTGCCAGCTCGGCTACCCCGAGATCAGCACCGTCGGGGACCCGGACCTCGCCTACCGTCCCTTCACCGCGAAGGCCTGCGGGTTCGTGCCCGCCGAGGGCGGTGCGCTGCTCGTCGTCGAGGACGAGACCCGGGCCCGTGAGCGCGGGGTGCCGGTGCGGGCCACCCTCGCCGGCCATGCCGCCACCTTCACCGGCGCCTCCCGGTGGGAGGAGTCGCGGGAAGGTCTGGCCCGTGCGATCCGCGGCGCCCTCGACGAGGCGGGCGCCGCGCCGGAGGACATCGACGTGGTGTTCGCCGACGCGATGGGCGTACCGGAGGCGGACCGCGCCGAGGCGCTGGCGATCGCCGACGCGCTGGGCGCGCACGGCAGGCGGGTCCCCGTCACGGCGCCGAAGACCGGTTTCGGACGGGCCCACTGCGCGGCGCCCGTGCTGGACACGGTGGCCGCGGTGCTCGCGATGGAACACGGTCAGGTGCCGCCCACACCCAACGTGTTCGACATCTGCCACGACCTCGACCTCGTGATGTCGCGCGCTCGGCCCGCCGAGCTGCGCACGGCCCTCGTCCTCAGCAGGGGACTCATGGGCTCCAACGCGGCGCTGGTCGTGCGCCGCGGCGAATCCGCCCGGTAGGTCCGGGCGGGGAAGGAGCAGACACTCATGATCACCACCGAAGTGACCGTCGACGAACTGGCCGTCCTGATGAAGAAGGCGGCCGGCATCACCGTCGACCCGCAGGAGCTGAAGCAGGCCGTGGAGTCCCCCTTCGACTCCTTCGGCCTCGACTCGCTCGGCCTGCTCGGCATCGTCGGCGAGCTGGAGAACCGGTACGGCCTCTCACTTCCTCCCGACTCGGAGCGCTGCAAGTCGCCCCGGGAGTTTCTGGACCTCGTCAACAGCACCCTCAAGGCTGGAGCCTGAAAGTGGCAGGACACACCGAGAACAGCATCACCGTCGACGCTCCCTTCGACCTCGTCTGGGAGATGACCAACGACCTGGAGAACTGGCCGGACCTGTTCAGCGAGTACGCGTCGGTCGAGGTGCTCTCCCGCGAGGGCGACACCACGACGTTCCGGCTGACCATGCACCCGGACGACAACGGGAAGGTGTGGAGCTGGGTCTCCGAGCGCACCCCCGACCGGGCACGCCGGACCGTGCGCGCCCGCCGTGTCGAGACGGGCCCGTTCGCCCACATGGACATCCTGTGGGAGTACGAGCAGCTGCCGGACGGCGTCCGGATGAACTGGACGCAGGACTTCGCGATGAAGCCCGACGCCCCGGTCGACGACGCCTGGATGACGGACAACATCAACCGCAACTCGCGTACGCAGATGGCGCTCATCCGGGACCGGATCGAGCAGGCCGCCGGCGAGCGCAGGGGCACCGCGTCCGTCACCTCCCGCTGACCGCCGACCGATCCGGAAAGGACCGTCGATGCACCACGCACTCATCGTGGCCCGTATGGCGCCCGGTTCGGCGACGCAGATCGCCGATGTGTTCGCCGCCTCCGACCGGGGTGAACTCCCCCGTCTGGTCGGGGTGAACAGGCGCCGGCTCTTCCAGTTCGGCGACGACGTGTATCTGCACCTCATCGAGTCCGAGCGGGACCCGGCGCCCGCCATCGCGAAGGTGGCCGGACACCCCGAGTTCCGCGGCATCAGCGAACGGCTGGAGGCGTACGTCAGCCCGTACGACCCCCAGACCTGGCGCGGCCCCAAGGACGCCATGGCGCAGTGCTTCTACCACTGGGAGCGCGGCGCCGGCTCCTGAGCGCCGGCCGGAACAACCCCGAGGCCGCCGGTCCCGCGCATGTCGCGGAGCCGGCGGCCTCGGGGTTGGACCCGGCCGGCGCGGTGCGGATCAGCCGGGGGCGGTGCACTCGAAGGCGTGGACGGCGCGCTCCGGGCCGCGCGGCCGCGCGGATGCCCGCCAGGGCCCGGCGGGTGCTGTCGTCGTCCCACTCCAGGACGTTCTTGACGAGGTGGAGGTCCGCCCGTACGGGATGTGGCCCGGCCGCCCCCGATGTCCACGACGGAGGAGACGTCGCCCGGGTGGTCGAAGAACTCCCGGCCGTGGACGTCCTCGAAGACGTTGCCACCCGGGCGGACCGCTTCGTCGAGGAGCGGCCGGACGTTCCAGGCCCGCGGTTCGGAGCACCACAGGGCGATGCACCGCAGGGCGATGCACCGCAGGCTGTGCGGCTGGGTCTTCACCGCCCGAACGAGGTCGTCCACGGTCCTGGGGGTGTCGTCGGCTCCGGTGAGGACGATGCCCGTGCCCTGCAGGAAGGGGCGCCGGGGTGTGGCGGCGCAGTGCTTGTTGTCGGCGTGGAGGTGATCGTGGGTCACCCGCAGCTCACCGGCGGCGGACTTGGACCCGTCGCCCGCCACCAACACGGCGACGCAGTTGCCGGTGGCCTCGTTGTGGGAGACGGTCGGGTTCCGCGCCCGGAGCCGGCCGGGCAGACTCACCCCCCTCGGCCCGGAGGAACGGTATGACACCCCGCCACCGCTGATCACCCGGGTGAGCCGTGGCATCGGACCGCCCGGCCACGAGCTTCACGGTGACCTCCCGGGAGCGCCGCGGGCGGCCGCTGCCGGGCGGGACGCCGGTCATCTCCGCTGCGCGGGCAGCGGCGCGTAGTGGAACTCGATACCGCACAGCAGGACGGTCTGGCCGGGCGGACAGACGATCTCCCGTTCCGGCCGGTCGGCGGTGCGGCACCGCAGCCGGATGGGCGGCTGCTCGCGGAGCGGGCCGGGGACGCTGCGGATCCTGACCGATCCGTCGCCCTCGAGGAGCGAGGAGAGATCCACGGTGACCTCGCCGCGTCCCTGCAGGGGGATCTGCACGGGCTGCCGGTTGTCGACCCCTTCGGCGGACAGCAGGCCCCGGACCGGGCGGTACCGGCGCAGCAGCAGGACGGCCACCACGGCCAGGAGCGGCAGGAGAGCGCCCAGCGCGGCGGCCCACCGCGTCGGGTCGACGGTGACCTGCGCCGTCCCCCGCACCGTCAGGGACTCCCCGGCCGGGACGGTGGCCAGCCGTGGCCGCCGGTCGGTGAACCGCTCCGCGGCCCCCGCCACCGGGGTGCTGACCCGGCCGTCGACGGACAGCTGCCAGGTCTCGGTGCGAGGGCCGCTCCCCCACCCCTCGCGTTGGGCGGTGGTGGAGCTGAGCGTGATGTCGATGTCCCGGGACTCCCCCGGCTCGAGGTCGACCGAGCGGGGCAGGCCACCGGTCGGCTCGATGCCCTCGGGGAGCCCTTCGATCCGCAGGCCGGTGACGCGCACGGGCAGTGCGTCGGTGGTGGCCGTCAGCCGCAGGCGGAGGTCCGATCCGGCCGGTACCGGCCCGTCGCCGGACGCGCCCGGCCAGGAGACGGACACGCCCTTGCCCTTGTCTCCGGTCACGGCCCGGTCGGCCTGGAGCAGACGGGTGTCGTCCTGGGCCGCCGTCATCGCCTCCCGGGTCCGGGATCCCGACGCGTCGAGCATGCGGTAGCTCGGAAACACCTTGGCCAGGACCTGCTCGACCTCGGCGCCGGGGGCCAGGGCGATGCCGTAGCCGGTCAGGGTGCGGTCGGCGGGCAGGCCGGAGGCCTGTTTGCGCAGGGCGGGCCAGCCGCTCGCGGTGAAGTCGCGGTACTTGACGTCGTCGGGCGCGTGCATCTGCGCGTCGGACAGCAGCAGCACCCCGCCGACATCGGTGCCGGCCCGTTGCAGTCCGTCCAGGGCCTGTTCGAAGGCGCGCCCGAAGTTGGACGCGGGGCCGTCGGGGGTGGCGGGCAGCGCCTGGTCGAGTTCCGCGAGGGCCTCGTCGCGGGAGACCATGTCGCAGGCGCGCGCACTCCCGCTGAAGGGGATCAGGCAGACCAGGTCCTCGGGGTGCAGGGATTTCAGGAACGCGGGGAGCACCGACCGGACCTTGTCGTACGAGCCGTCGTTCGCCATGGACTGCGAGGTGTCGACGACGATCGCGTAGCCGGCGCCTCGGGTGCCCACCACCGAGTCCAGGAACTGCTCCAGGTCGCCGGAGTCCGCGGCGCGGGCGGGAGCGAGGGGGCCCGGCACGGGCCCCAGGGTCAGGAAGGCGGCGGCCAGTGCCGCGGCGAGTGCGCGCCGGGCGGGCCGGGCGGGCCGGGAACGGTTGTTGCTCATCGGTCGGTGCTCCCTCTGTTCCACTTCTTGGGCTTGCGCGGCGTTCCCGGTGCCAGGTTGATGTGGGCCATCAGCCGTATCCACCGCAGTTCCCGCACCCGCGAGCGGCGTGCGCGCAGGTCCCGCTTCGCCTCCCGGAGCACCGGCCCGGCCTGCCATCCTCCGCCGCTGTGGCCGGAGGCCCGGCCGGCCATGACCATGCGCCTGATCTCGTGCAGGATGTCCGTGGTGACGTCGATGCCGCACTGGTGCTCGGTGAGCAGCGCGCGTTCCAGATGGCCGAAGAGCGCGGCGCGTTCCCCGTCCTGGGCCTTCTCCCACCAGCGGCCGACCGCTTCGACGGCATGGCGGCCCACGGCGGATTCCAGGTCGAGGGTGAACGGCGCCCACATCGCCGCGATGTCCCGGGAGGAACGGGGCAGCCGGGCGGCGCGATCGAGGCGTTCCAGCGGGTCCGGCGCGCCGCCCGTCCGGGCGGCGCCGCCGACGACGGGTGGACGTCCGTGGCCCGCGCGGGGTCCGGTGGCCGCCGGAGCGGAGCGGGAAGGAGGGCCGGCGCCGGGTCCGGTTGCGGTGGGGGGGCCGGTGCCGGTGTGCCGCTCCGGGGCGGCCTGCCGCACGACCTGGTTCTCCTGCGCCCGGCGGGTGGCGCGCAGGTGTGCGTTGTGGGCGGCTTCGCGCTCGGAGAGCCGCTGTGCCTGGACGGCGCGCTCCCGCTCCCAGGCCGCCTGCCGTCGCCGCCATTCCTCGTCCCGGGCGGCGACGCGCCGGCGCAGGTCCGCGGCGGCCGCCGGGTGCGGCACCTGGAGGAGGGCCGACAGCACGACGGACTCGCCCTCCTGGCCGCAGGGCTCGTCGAGCACGGGCCCGGCGAGCTCGCTCACGAGCAGGTCCAGGAAGGGCTCCAGGTTCCTGTCCTGGAAGATCTGGTGCAGGCTCCGGGCGTAGGCGAGGCATGCAGCCTCGCGCCACGGGGGCCCGACGGGAGGAACGTCCACCAGACAGCTCAGGACGTCGGCCGACGCCCTGCAGTGCTGCCACACGTCCGGGTCCGCGGTGAGCAGGCCCCTCAGCGTACGCCCGTCCGGAGGCCCGAACGGGGCCTCCGGGGCGGCCTGGTCCGCACGGTCTGCGGGGGCGGCGGAGGCTGCGTGGGCGGCCGGGTCCGGGGAGACCGGCGGGTGTTCCGGAGCCCGCGGGTTCTCCGGGGTGTCCGGTGTCCCGGCCGGGGAGGGTTTCCGCGATCCGCCCCGGTTCCTGTTCCGGCCCAGGAAGGGAAGCCGGAAGGTGGCTCCGTCCTCGCCCGTTCGTCCGCCGTCCCCGGGCTCGGCGGCGACGGCGTACAGCTGCGGCCACAGCCACCCGACGGCCTCGGCCGTCCAGTCGGGCCGCCGTGCGCGGACGGTGGCGGTGAGCACATGGACGGCGTCCTCGGCGGTGGGACGCGGCTCGGCCCGGGACGCCCGCCTCGCCTCGCGCACCGACAGCACCGCCCAGGCGCGCAGCCAGGCGGGAGCGTCGGGCGCGGCCGGCGCGAGCGGGGTCAGCCAGTCCACGAGCCGCGCGGGGTCGGCCGATTCCCTCGCGAGCACCTCCAGGGTGAGCCGGCGCGAGTCCCAAAGGGCGCGCACCGCGTCGGCCCGGCCGTCGGCCACCCTGTCCGGGCCCAGCAGGCACAGGCACTCTGCCGCGTACCGCAGGCGCCGGCCGTCGGCAGGCTGTCCGGGGCCGGGCAGCAGCCGCAGCACCTCGGCCTCCTTCCGGCACTGTTCGACCAGCCGCCACAACGCGTGCAGCCTGGTGCGGCACGAGGTGCTGTCCACCGCGTGCGAGGCACCGCTCAGGACCACGTTGAGGAGGGCTTCCGCCATGAGCACGGACACCCGCGGTCCGGTCCTCTCGTGCGTCCAGTGGCGGTGCAGCGCCTCGTGCAGCTCCCGGCCCCCGGGTTCGACCGCGTAGGCGATCCCGCACTCGACGAGCCGCAGGAAGCCGTCGGAGTCCGTGTCCTCGCCGTCCGTCAGGCTGTTCAGTCCTTCGGCCACCACCTGGACGGACGGTTTCCCGGCCTCGACGGCGCTCACCGCCGCGCGGAACGGGTCCAGCCGGCCGAGGGCGCCGAGCAGCGCCCCGTGGTCGGCCGGCGCGACGGGCGCGTCGAGCCCGCGCAGCCCGGCGGTGACCGCGTCGAAGCCCACGACCTCGATCAGGCGGGTGAGTTGACGCCGGTAGTCCTCGGGCGGGCCGGCCGGCACCTGCGGCGGAGTGCCGAGCCGCACGCACCGGGCGGACGGCGTGTGCTCCGGCCCGAAGGCCAGCTGGGTGGGCGGTTCGTCGCCCCCGTCGACGCAGCTGCCCACGCGCAGCCCGCTGCGTACCCCGTACGGCAGGAGCCCGACGACGGCGTCGAACACGGCCAGCCGGGCCCGCGCGTCGAGCCGGCCGCCGCCGGTGATGACGACGGGGCTGCCGTGCAGCAGGAGCGCGGCCACGGACGCGGCCCAGTGCACGGCCGCCACCCACCGCTGCCCGGTGCCGGCGGTGCCGTGCACGTGGTCGGCGATCGTGTCCAGGCCTTCCGCCAGCCCCTCGACGGCCGGTGGGTGCACCTCCAGCAGGATGCTCTCGTCGTGCTCCGGTGGCAGCCCTACGGGGGCGACGGCGTCCCACAGGGTGGTGTACTCCACCCGCTGACGCACCAGTTCGGCGGAGTCCATGAGCAGGTAGCGCGTGGGGGCGACGGCCCGGTTCGCGCCGTCGCGCAGGGTGGAGGTCTCCATCACGGAGACGCCGGTCCACAGTTGGTCGGTGAAGGGCAGACCCACCACGGAGATCCAGGGCAGCCGGTCCTGCACGGCCGCCGCGGAGGGCGGGTTGCCCAGGCTCGCCGCGATGATGTACTCGGAGAACATCGCGCGGCGGGGCGCTCCCCCGGTGCAGTGCATCACGTCGTACTCGGCCAGTGAGCCCGCTTTCTTGCCGTACCAGGCCCACAGCGCCTCCACGGTGAACGCGTCGTTCACGGACGGCCTCCGTTCCGCATGCCCAGGAGCAGGGCCACCAGCGGTTCCATGACGTTGTACGGGCTGAGCGGGCCCACGATGCGCTCCGCCCCGTCGACCACGTTGACGTTCCCGAAGCGCCGCAGGTCGACGGAACCGCCGGGCATCGTGCCGAACCCGATCGCCGAGGAGGTGAAGAAGTGCAGGCGCGAGGGATGGACGTTGGCGCGCAGGGTCTGCCCCACCAGGCGCATGGTGCTGCCGTGCAGGTCGTCGGCGAGCCAGTCGAAGAATCCGGCGGGGTCGGACACCACGGGCACGCCGTTCGGCCCGAGGTCGGTCCAGCCGCCGCGCCGGGCCCGGTGGAAGATCTCCGGGTCGTCGAACTTGGTGAGACAGACCGCGAGGTGGTGCGGAAGATAGGGGCCGTCCAGCCGGTTCTCCTGCATGCACAGGCGGGTGATCCGGGTCAGGGCGCCGTTGAGAAAGGCGAACGAGTCGCTGTCCTTCGCCTCGCGCACCGGGTCGAAGAGGTAGACGAGTCCCTGGGCCCTGGCCAGGTGATCGATGCTCCGAGCGGCGAGGCCGTCGCCCCTGAGGTCTTCGTAGGCGCCGCCGGGCACGTCGAGCACGCTCAGCTCGAACTCCACCCGGTTCGCCGGCCGCCTGCGCCACAGGCGGCGCCTGCCGAAGGCGGTGCCGCTGAGGTCCCCGCGAAAGCGCCAGGCGTACGAGCGCACGGCCTGGGTGGCCCGGGGGAACACCCCGCCGATCGCCAGGTCCCGCGCAGTCTCCACCATGAACCTCTCCGACACGTCGTCGGACGGCACCACCTGCCACCGGCCGAACGGACCGGACGGGTCGAGCGCGGCGAACCGCAGGGCGCCCAGGAACGTGGTCTTGCCCGAGGAGGGACCGCCCCAGACCCCGATCCGGGTCTCCCCCTCCTGCTCTCCCGGGGTGAACTCGACCGGCGGGGCGTACGCCGGCTCGCTGCCGACGTACTCGGCCTCCCCGTCCGCCGTGTTCCGCTCGTACGTCCTGCTCGCCATTTCCACCGGTGGGAACCGGGGTTCGTCCGGCTTGTTCTCATTCATGGTGCTCACTGTCCTTCTGGCTGGGTGGTACCGCCGACGAGTCGATACGCGCGCCAGGGCGGCGGGCGGTTCCGAGGGCCGCCGGTGCGGTGGCGGGGTCGGTCAGCAGCCCGGGGGCTCCGGCGGGGCGCCCCAGGGCGTGGTCGACGCACGAGGCGATGTCTTCGGGGGTGTGTGTCCCGAGGGTGAACAGGTGGTCGCGGCCGAGGTCGCGCCAGATGTGGCGGAGCCGCTCGCGGGTCTGGGGACGCCAGCCTCCGGAGGTGTCCACGGCCGCCGCGTCGCGGACGCCGATGACGGTCAGGTCGGGACAGACCACCGTACGCAGCCGGCGCAGGGCTTCCTCGTAGTCGTACCGCTCGGGGCAGGGCAGGCTGAGGTCGGACTGCTGGCGGGCGGGGTGGGGCGGCCTGCGGGCCAGGACGAGCAGCAGGTGCCGGGCTCCGTCGCGCCAGTGCCGCCAGTGGGCGGCCGCGTGCAGGGCGTCCTCCAGCGGCGCACCGTAGTCGTGCCGTACGGGCCGTACGGGGAACCGGCGGACGGCCTCGGCGGCGGCCTCGGCGGAACCGGGGCCCCAGACGCTCAGCACACAGTCGCCTTCCGGTCCGGCGCGCACCGGCAGGACCTTGTGGTCCTCGTACCCGACGAGTCCGATCCGCAGGCCCGTCGGGGCCTTGGGGATCTCCCCACCGGGCCGGCCCGCCCCGGGGCCCGGCGGGACGGCGGCGCCGAGGTGACGGAGCACCGACCGCAGGAAGCGGACGCGGCGCTCGGACTCGGCCTGGGAGCCGCCGAGTTCGAGCAGGAGCAGTACGTCGGCGGCGGTGGCCCGGGGCGCGTCGGCGCCGGCGCCCGCGCCCCGGTCGGCGTCCGCGTCCGAGTCCGCGGCGGTGGAGTGCGGCAGCGTTCGCCCGGTCCGGCTGTCGGTGGACGACTCCGGTTCCGTGAAACGGAGTCCGCCGTGGCTGTCGAGGGCGACGGTGACCGTGGTCCGGCGTCCGGGCCGCACCCGTGTGCGTCCCGTGTGCAGCACCGGCCAGTCCTCGGTCCGGGCGCCCCTGGCCGTCACCAGCGGAAGGGCGAACACGTCGTCCTGTGCACGGTCGGCATCGGCGGCCGGGGGCGCCTTTGGACCCGCACGCGTGCTCGCGTCCCCGTCGCCGGCTCCATCCGCGTCCGCCAACAGCTCGACGGAGGCGAACAGTTCGCCTTCCTCGGGCAGCGTCGTACCGCCCGGGAAGAGGATGCGGGCCCCGGCATCCGCCCGCTGGTCCGGTGAGCCTCCCGGGGCGGGCCGGGTGAGCAGGGCGTAGCCGTGCCGCAGCGGAACCTGGCGGCAGACACCTTGGACGATGTCGTCCAGGGCGCGCGGGTCGGCGGCGTCGAGGAGCATCCGGGCCGCGGCCGGTGTCCTGGCCGTCAGGGCTCGCGCCGCGTAGCTGGGCCAGCGCCAGCCGTGGGCCTGGCCGACGAGGACCAGCGGGACGGCGCGGCCCTGTGAGCGTGCGGCGTCGAGGGGGGCCAGCATGGCGGCGAGGGCGCGGCGGACCGCGGGCTCCCATGCCTGGTCGGCGGCCCGGGGCACCCCGCGTGTCCCGTAGGGGGGTGTGACCCCGATGCCGCCGGCCAGCAGGAAAGCGCGTTCCGCCGTCGACGCGGGCAGCCAGGGCGCTAGGTCCGGCCACCTCAAATCGCCGCCCGGGGAGTTGTGCGTCCATCCGGTCCCCTGCGGGCAGCGGCCCAGCTCCCGCAGGGCCAGTCCGGTGGCGGAGATCCCGAGGACGCAGACGGCGTCGTACTCGCCGGCCGCGAGCGCGGTGAGCAGGGACACGGCGCCGGCGGGGCTTCCCGCGACGTCCCTCCGCTCCCCCGTGCCGATCGGGCCGGGGAAGCCGGACGGATCGAACGGGTCGGGGGCGTCGAAGGGGCGCGGGCCATGGACGGCCGTCGCGGGGGCGCGGCGGATCAGAGGGCTCAGCCGGAGGTCGACGGTGCCGCCCGGCGTCACGCCGCGGGAGCGGCCTTCGGCCGCCAGGTGCCGGGTCGCGAGGACGGCCGCGGACATGTCCCAGGACCAGCAGGCGGCGATCTCCGCGTCCCGCGCGGCCGGGCCGCCGGCCGCCGTCGCCTCCCCCGGCTCCCATCCGCAGGCTCCGCAGCGCCGTCCGGCCCCTCCCGACCAGCAGACGGGGCAGTGCCCGGGCGGCCAGGCGGCGGTGTACCCGGCATCCGTGGACCGCGGCCGGCCGTGCTCGGGTCCGTCGCGGCGGACGCGCGTCACGCGCGGCGCCCACGGGTCGCGGAAGGTCCGGCGCCCACGGGTGCCGGACCTGCGTCCGGCCACCTGCCACTCATCACGGTTCCCCCCTCGGGCCGCCGCCCCCGTCACCGCCCCGGGTCACAGAACCCCCGTTCACGGGGTGCGAACTGAGCACGCGTCAGCGATCGTAGCGGGGCACTCACCCCGTTGTCCGAGGAAAAGCCAGAATCCATCCTTCTCTTTCTTGAAATGCATGTACATCATGCAGTGTGGTGATATGACTGAATTCAGTCCGTGGCCGGACGACGGCCCCCTTCCAGGGCCAGCCGACGTACGGCGCCGTCGAGGCCGACCGCGATCAGCCCGTCCTCGACCGGCCTCAGCCCCGAGACGGAAGGCAGTTCCCAGCGCCTCAGCAGACGGCCGTCGTGGACGGCGAGCAGCCGGATCCCACGCTGGTCGGCGACGCACACCGCCGAGCCGTCCACCAGGATGTCCAGGGCGCATGGCGCCGCCCCACCGGCCGCCCGCGTCGTCCACAGCGGACGGCCGTCGTCGGCGCCCAGCGCGGTGACCGAGCCCTCCGTGGTCGCGACCACGACTGCCCGGCCGCACCCGACGGCGGCGAGGTGGACGGTGCCGCCGGCCCGCACCGTCCACACCGTCTCGCCCGTCGCACGGCACAGGGCTGCCACCGTCCCGTCCGCCCCCGGCGCGACGACGGCGTCGTCCAGCGCAGTCACCCCGGCCGGACCGGCGGCACGCAGGTGCACGCCCCACAGCCGGCCCCCGTCGTCCATCCGCCGGCACACCACCTGGCCGCGGTCGGTGCGGTAGACCACCGTGCCGACGGCGACCAGCGCTCGTCCTGTCACGACTCCGGCGTCCTCGACGGCCCAGCCGCAGTCCCCGGAACGGAGGTCGAGGACGCGCGCGCTCCGTCCTTCGGCGACGAAGAGGCGGTCCGGGTCGTCGCCGGGGGCACCGGACCAGCCCAGCGCGTGCACTCCCGCCGAGAACCGGTGCCGTGCGTGCTCGGGGCCGGCCGCGGCCAGCCGGACATGGTGCACCGCTCCGTCGGCGGCGCCCAGCACCACCGCGTCCCGCGCCGGGATCAACCCGCCCCGCACCGGTGCGCCGAGATCCAGACGCCACAGGGGCCGCCCGCTCCGGAACCCGACGCCGTACAGGACCCCGCCCGCCGTGGCGATCAGCACCATGTCCCCCATCAGCCAGGGGGGTACGCGCAGCCAGTCGTGGCAGTGCCAGACCCAACGCTCACCGGCGGCCGGTGCGGGTGCGCGCTCCTGCACGGACGCCGGAGCGGGCTCCGGTGCGGCCACCC
Organism: Streptomyces sp. NPDC058632; assembly: GCF_042717095.1. Lineage (NCBI taxonomy): Bacteria > Bacillati > Actinomycetota > Actinomycetes > Kitasatosporales > Streptomycetaceae > Streptomyces > Streptomyces sp. NPDC058632. Next base: position 55,993 of record NZ_JBHXQZ010000021.1, read on the forward strand.
GCACCGGTGTCGGCGCGTATGCGGGCACGGTCGGCGCGAGTCCGTCGCCGGTGCGGTTCCCGGGGCGCCACGGTCCCCGGCCCGCCGCCCGGCCCGTGTCGCGGCCTCGGGCCCGCTCGGTCTCCCGCTCCTCCGTCTCCTCCCACGCCAACTGGTCGGCGCGCGGCCCGATGAGGGCACGGAGCGTGTCCATATGGTGCCCGAACACATGGAGCGCCGCCGGCGGGTAGGGGATGCGGTCCGTGTCCGTCGTGCGGGCCAGCCCCGCGCGTACGTCGTCCATCGAGGGGCGCTCGGTGTCGGTGAACCGGAGGCACGCGGTGACGAGGTCACGCAGCGGACCGTCGCGCAGGCCGGTGATGTCCGGTGGTTCCGTCAGGGCGCGCAGCCTGATGTCGAACTGGTTGCGCCCGCTGTAGGGGGGGTGTCCCGTCGCGGCGAAGAGCAGGGTCGCGGCGAAGGCGAAGACGTCGGCGGGCCCCTGGGCGCGGCCGAGACCGCTCGCCTGCTCGGGGGCGGCGTACTGGAAGCTGCCCATGGCGTCCGCGGTGACGGTCAGGCTGGGATTGGCGGTGAGACGTACGAGGCTGAAGTCGATGACCCAGGGGCGGGTCGCGGTGACGAGCACATTGCTCGGTTTCAGGTCCCGGTGATAGAGCCCGGAGCCGTGCAGGGCGGCCAGCGTGCCGGCCAGTCGGCGGCCGAGGGCGAGCACCGTGGTCTCCGGCAGCGGGCCGGCGTCGTCGACCAGCCGTTGCAACGAGGGGCCGGGCACGTACCGGGTGGCCAGCCAGGGGCGGCGGGCGGCCGGGTCGGCGTCCAGGAGTTCGGGAATGCCTTCGCCGCCGGCCCGGTCGACGGCCTCGATCTCGCTCCGGAACCGGGGCCGCAGCCGCTCGGACTCGGCGACATCGGTACGGATGAGTTTGACCGCGGCGAACCGCTCCCGGCCGCCCGGTTCCTCCTGTCCGAGGAAGACCTCGCCGAATCCGCCCGCGCCGATACGGGACAGCAGCCGGAACCGCCCCAGCCGCCGGGGGTCCTCACTTCTCAGGGGCTCCATCGAGGACACCGGTCAGGCCTCCCCGTGCGCGTCGGCCCGCCGGCCCGTCCGGTGGCGCGACCCCTCGTCGCCGGGGAACGAGGCAGGGGCGGTGCGCCGGGCGAGCGCACGCAGCAGGCCGTCGGTGCCCAGTTCCTCCCGCAGCATCCACAGCCGGGCCAGATGGGCGCGGGCCGGCGACGAGACGGGCTCGGGCGGGGCGTCCTCGTCCACGACGCGCCGCCGTGGCGAGGACGCCTTGGTGTAGCAGATCCAAGGGGCGTCAGCGGTGGCGTCCGGGGCCCAGGTCGACGCGCTCAGCGTGGCCCGGTACCCGTAGGGCAGCAGGGAGGCGACGGCGTCGATGACGCCGATCCGGTCGAGGGCGAACCGGTCGCCCTGTGCCCGCAGGGCGAGCGGCGCCTCGAGCGCGACGGCGGCGACGGCCGCCGCCCAGCCGAAGCCGGCCTCCTCCACCCGCCGCGCGGTCCGCTCCACGGGGTCGGCCTGCGCCGTGAGCAGCACGGGCTGCGGCGTCCCGCTCTCCTCGGTCTCGCCGGGCACGGGCAGCTGCACGGGGCGTACCGCGTTCCACAGGGAGACCAGTCCCAGCCCGTGCCGGGCCAGCTCCTCGTAGGGCACCAGGAAGCAGCGGGTGGTGGCGGACCGCCGGCCCGAGGAGTCCCAGGTGGCCTCCGCGAAGCTGTTCCAGTCCGTCACGGAGACGGTGATCCACCTGCTGCCCGTGGCCTCCACGCCCGCGCCGCAGACACCGAAGGAGATCCAGGGCAGGACCTCGCCAGGACGTCCCGCGGTGGACCACGGCGGCGGGGTGCCGAACAACGAGGCCCTGATCACGCGTTCGAACCAGGCCGTCTCCGAAGGGCCGTCGCTGCACCGCAGGACGCGGTAGTCGCTGACGTCCGCCGGGAGTTTCGACAGCACCGCCCAGCGCGCGCGCAGACTGAGAGTGGGGGTCATGTCAGGTGCCTCCCGGCGCTCGTCCCAGGTCGATCAGCGGTTCCAGCACGTTCACCGGCCGGGCGGGACCGCGCAGCACGGGCAGGCCGTGTTCGTCGTGGGTGCGGTTCGAGCAGTCGTCCAGGTTCAGCGCGCCGGCGGCGCGGTGGAAGCCGATCGCCGACACCGCGTACCACCTGACGTGGTCCGGGAGGAAGAAAGCCTTCGTCAGCGCCCGTGCCCGTGCCACGTAGCCGGAGTCGTCCGCCAGCCAGCCGATGTAGTCCTCCGCGTCCGCGGCGGGCACGCACGGGTCGCCCTGCGCGTTCTGCCCGACCCAGTTGCCGCGCCGGGCGTTCTGGAAGACCGAGGGCTCGTCGAACTTCGTGACGCAGAAGGCGACGCGGTGCGGCAGGCGTCCCCGCACCAGCCGGCGCTGTTCGTGAAACTCCCGCAGCAGTCGCTCCAGGTGCGGGGCGAGGAACTCGGCCTGGGGACGGTCCCCGGTGGGATCGACCAGGATCACCAGATGCCCGGCACGGCCCAGGTGCTCGTGAATGACGCGGTTGTCGCCGTAGGTCTCCCATTGGTAGGTGCGGCCGCTGGCATCGCAGAAGTCCAGGGCGAAGTCGATCCGCTCCGGACGCCGCCCCCGCGTGAGCTCGGCGCGGAAGACGTACGAGAAGTAACTCGGGCCGGTCGTCCCCTCGGGAAACCGGCGGGCCACCGCCAGCGTGTTGGTCTGCTCCACGAGAAAGAGCTCGGCCCGCTCGCTCTCGGCGACGATGTTCCAGCGGCCCAGGTCCGGTGACGCGCCCGAGGCGGCCAGTCCCGCGGCGGCCAGGAAGGTCGTCTTGCCGCTGTAGGCGGCCCCCAGGACGGCGATCGTGCGCCTCGTCTGCGGCTCGGTGGCCTCTTTCGAGGTGTGAACCGCGGGCTCCCTGGGCTCCTTGGCCTCCTCGGGCTCCTTGGTGTCGGCGGACTCCGGTACCCGCAGGGGCGTGCGGTCGGGCGTGACGGGGGTGGAGGCGGGGGCGGCCTCGGGCGCGGGGACGGGCGGCGGGAAGCGCACCGGGGGCGAAGTCGGGGTCGGCGGCTGCGGCTGCGGTGATGGCGGGCGACCGGTCGGTACCGGGGAGTCGACCGCCTGTGGCTCGACCGCCGCGCTCCCGGGCGGCCTCCGGGTGGGGGCGGGGGCGCCCAGGACCGGCGGGGACTGTGCAGGAGCGCCTTCGCCGGCCGGGGGCGCGAGCCCGTCGAGCCCGTCGACGGCCGCCTCGATACGCCGCACCGCGTCTCCGTAGGCGGGACCCATCCCTTTCAGGATGCGCACCGCGATCTCCGCGAACGGACGGGTTTCCGGGTCGATCTGGCTGATCAGCCGGCTGTCGCGCGGCGACGCCAGCAGGGCGGGGAAGGCGAGCGCGGTCCGGCCCCGCATCCTGGCCACCTCGCTGGACACCCTGTCGAAGACCCGTACGGCCTCGACCCGGTCCATGCTCTCCAGCAGGATCTGCCGGGCGTTCCCGGTGAACTCGTAGGCCGGATCGTCCATCGGCGCACCGGATCCCTCCTGGCGACGCACCAGCAGCCCGCTGAAGAACACCTCCGCCAACGGCGCGGGATCGTAGGGCTCCTGACGCCACGTGCTGGTCACCATGTGCGTCAGCCACATGGTGGACAGGCTCAGCGGCACCACGGCGAGACTGCGCAGCAGTCTCCGGGCACGCCTGCCGGCGACGGCGTCGAAGTCGTCGAGCAGTTCGCCCGCGTCGGCCGGGTCCGCGGGCGCGGTGTCGGGGGCGGGTTCCCGGACGGCCTCGGACCGGGCGCCGGGCGCGAGGACCGGGCCGGAGGAAGGATCGTTCCGCTCCTTCCCCGGACCGGCGGCGACGATCCAGGCCGAGGCGGACACGCTGCGATCGTGCGCACCGGTGATCAGTGCGGCCCAGCGGTTCAGCGGACCGGGCGCGAGGGGCACGACGGGGACCGCGTGCGGAGGTCCACCGGCCGGGGGGCAGCCACCGGGCCACAGGTCGGCCGGCGACCAGCCGGCCGGTGTGAACCGCCGGGCGAGGCCGGTGAAACGCCGTGAGCGGGCCCCCTGGGACTCCGGATGGAACGTCACCGGCAGCGGGTCGATCCCGGTGCGCCCCCACAGGTAGCGAGGCAGCAGATGGACGATCACCACCGGTCCGTAACCGGACAGCAGGTGGACCTGCTCCGCCATCCGCCCGTCGTGCCAGCCGGTGCCGACGCCGTCGGTGACCAGGGCGATCAGGCGTCTGCCGTCGGGCTCCAGCAGCGTGCGCAGGCTGTTGGACCCGCCACCGGCGGTCGTCGGCACGGTGCGGGCGGTCCGCGAGTCCAGCCGGCTCACGGTGATGGACCGGAAGACGCCGTACTGGGCGACGGCCCGGGCCAGTTCGCGCAGCATCGGCGTCCACAGCCGCATCGACGAGCCGGTGTCGCACACGAGCGCGAGGTCGAAGTACGGTTCCTCGGCGGGCTCGACCATCGGCACGACCATGCCGGTGGCCGCGGCCCACTTGGCTGTGGCCTCCTCGTCCACCGCGGTCTGTACGGGCGAGGGGCCGGTACGGCGCAGCGGCCGAAGGGCGTTGCCCAGTTCCAGGCGGCCGGGCAGCATCCGCGGCGGCAGGGGCGCGTCGACCAGGGCGGTGGCCTCCCCCGCTCCGGTGAGCAGGGGCTCGGCTTCCGGCAGCCACAGGGCCATGCCGGCGGTCCGCTCGCCGGCTCCGGGGCCGGCGGCCGGCGTGGCCGGACCGGCCGGTGCCTGATCCGTCGGACGCGGACCGGGCCCCGGGCGGCGTGTCGGCGACGCCGGAGACCCCGCGGGCAGGCGTGCCGCCAGCCAGGCGGTGTCGAGCACTTCGCTCAGGCCGACCCCGTCGCAGTTCAACAGCGCCTGCGCGACCTCCGGTTGCACCGCGTCACACCCCGGAGAGCGAATGGAACACCGCGTTCGTGATCGTCTCCAGGTCGTCCGGCCCCAACTGGGCCGTGAGCCTGAGGCGTACGGCGTTGATCAGCTGGTCGGGTGAGAGTTGACGGCCGGCGGTGGTCAGTCCCTTGTACTTTTCCAGGACGTCCGCGACCTGGGAGAGGTCCTTCAGCTCGGGGACGTGTGCGCGGAGGATCTCGTGGAGGCGCTCCCCCTCGGGCCGTTTGAGGGTCAGGAAGAGACAGCGACGGCGGAAGGCCGGGGGAAACTCCCGGTCGCCGTTGCTGGTGAGGATCACGAGGGGGAACTGTGCGCACCGGACCCGGCCGTCGTGCACGGGCACCCGGTCGTTGCCGTCCCAACTGAGCACACGGACCGGCGACTCGGCGACCCTGCGCAGCTCGGGGATCTCGTAGCCGCCCGTTTCGAAGACGTGCAGCAGGTCGTTGGGCAGGTCCACGTCACTCTTGTCGATCTCGTCGATCAGCAGCACGCGGGGCCTGCGCCGGGGCAGCAGCGCGTCTCCCAGCGCGCCGAGCCTGACGTACTTGCCGATGTCCTCGTGCCGTCCGATGTCCCCGGACCGGCCGACGTCCCCGGACCGGCCGACGTCCCCGGACCGGCCGGTGCCCTCGGCCCCTCCGGTGTGCTCGGACCATCCCGCGTCCTTGCGGGTTCTGGTGTCCCCGGGGCCACTCCCCGGCCGGCACCACGCCGCGTCCGGGGGCACGGTCTTGCGCAGGTTCATGTCGTGCAGGCGGCCCAGCACGTCGTATTCGTAGAGCCCTTCGCGCAGAGTGGACCGGCTGGTGATGCCCCACCGCAGGACAGGTCCCAGGCCGAGTTCCCGGGCGACGGAGGCCGCCAGGGTCGTCTTTCCGGTACCGGGCGGACCGGTGACCAGCAGGGGCCGGCGCAGCTGGATCGCAGCGTTCACGAGGTCGTGCGCCTCCCGGTCGCCGCGATAGGCGACCGCCGCCTGTTCGTCCCACGACGCCGCTTCCCCGGTCTCCGGTGGCGGCACCGGGAGACGGCTGTTCGAGGGGTCCCGCGAGCGCAGTGCCGTCTCCTTCTCGGGGGGCACCAGCTTGTGGAGTCCGAAGGAGCGCCAGGGCGGAGGCTCGGGAATGCCAGGGGGCAGGTACGCCCGGGTGCGGGGCTCGCCCCAGTGTCCGCGGTAGACCCACCAGTCGGGAACCGCCGAGGCGGCGACCGGCCCATCCGTCATTGCTCGTCCCTTCCGTGCATCCGTCCTTCTGAACATCCGTCCCTGCGGTGCTCGCGGGCCCCGGCCCCCTGGGGGCCGCTCCTCCGGTCAGGGCGGATTCAGGGGTCTGCGGAGCCGGGGAGAACGGCGCGGGTCGTCGAAGAGCACGACCATGTCCCGGAACACCTCGGCCTCGGCGCCGCCCGTTCTGCGGAGGTCGAAGACGATTTCGGGCAGGTCGTGCAGGGGGCGGCCGTCGAGTCGCCGCAGCAGGCTCTCCCGTACGAGCACGCCGTCGCAGACCGCGCCGTCGTCACCGCCGCGCTTGCAGCCGTCGGCCGGGGGCCGGGCCGGCCATATGGCCAGCAGGGCACCGTTGTTGAGGGCCGTACCGACGAGATCGACGTGCGCCTGGTCGGCCAGGGGGCGGGAGAGCACGATGCCGGCACACGGGTCCGCGCCGCAGTCCGCGCCGCCGTCGGCTCCGGCCGCGGTCGACGCGCTTCCGGCACCGTTGACCGCGTTCAGGGGGAGGGCGGAGCCCTCTGGGCCGGCGTGCCGCTCGGATTCCGCTTCGCCCGTGGGACAGGACGGGGCGCAGACGGTCCACTGCAGTCGTGCCGCGGGGACGGAGTCCAGGAGAGAGGCCCTGCCCTGCCAGCTCAGTGCCTGCGGGCCTCCGTGGTGGCGCCAGCCGTCGCGGAGCACCACCGGTCCGCCGTCCCCCAGCGACGGCGCCCTCCCGCTGGGCACCGAGAATCTCGGCAGGGTGTCGAAGCGGTGGCCGAACAGGTCACGGTCGACGATGAATTCCACCCAGGCGCCGTCGAGCGCGGACTGCACCTTGGCGTGGGCCCTGCCGTAGATCAGCTTGACGAGGTGGGAGAACTCGTCCTTGCGCCAGCTCTGCCTCGGCAAACTGATCCGCTGATGCTTGTGTCCCGTGTAGAACCACGCCTTGGCGCGATAGAGCGGCCCTCGGATGCTCCGGGGCTCGGCGCGCTCGGCGGAGGCCTCGCCGTGGCTCAGCTCGTCCAGCCGTTCCAGGTCTATGACCAGGTGTCCGCGCCGTCTCTCGGGCGTGGGCGGAACGGACACTTCCGCCAGTGGCGGGAGGTCCTTGTCCGTGGCCCAGGACGCGTACCACTGGTGGATGCCGTCCCGCAGACGCTCGAGGCGTGCGAGGACGACACAGAGATCGGTGATGCAGTGGGTGCCGTCCGCGCGGTGGGGCAGTTCCGTCACCCGCACGGCCATCTGGGGCAGGGTCAGGTTCTCGTCGACGGCAAGACGCGGGCCGTAACGGTGCAGCCACTCCCACACCGCGTCCTCCTCCTTTGGGGTCAGGCCCGCCCCGCTCAGCGTCCGGCACAGCGTCTCGGCCTGGGTGACGGTGAGCGCCACGCCCGGCAGGAAGTTGCGGTCCACGAGCCTGTCGCCCTGGTGGCTGATCCAGTAGTGGGTGGGAATCTGGCCGTATTCGGGATCTCCTTGTCCGTAGCCCTCACGGAAGCGTGCCGCGAGATCGACGGCGGTCTGCCGGATCTGTTTCAGATCCAGCGCGCCGCCGGTCGGCAGCGCTTCCAGTACGTCCAGGAGCCGACCGGTGAACACTCCGCCCCTGCCCTCGTCGAAAAGGGCCTGCTCGCCGTGGCGGGCGCCGTAGAGCACGAGCCCCAGCCAGTCCGGATGGGGGACGGTGCCGGCGGCGACGGTCAGGGTCCGGGCACCGCCGTCGGCGGTCCTGGTGGTGTCCGCTTCCCGGCAGGCGTCGATCACGAACAGCTGGCGTCCGGGTCTGCCGGGGCCCGCCATGCCGCGTTGCAGGTCCTCGAGTGCGACGCGCTGATTGTGGGGAAGGTACAGCAGGTGGCCGGCGGGGTTCTCGCGGCTGATCCCGCCGTGCCCGATCCAGTAGAGGACGAAGGCGTCGTCCTCCCCGAGTCCGCCCGCAGGGTGGGGACCGGCCGGGCCGAAGAACTCGAGGATCGGGACAAGGTCGGCGGATGCCAGATCGGTTCGTACGTCGGCCGGTACGCCGGCCCGTCCGGCGCCGGCCGAGGCCGCCCGCAGCCGCGCCGACACCGACTCCTCCAGCGACTCGGCGGCGGGCGGCCGGCCGGGCCGCGAGTCGGACAGGGGCTCGGGCGGCGGGGCCGGCTGCGGGCCGGACAGGTGGTCGGCGTTGGTCAGGAAGGTGACGGAGCACGGCTCGTCGACGTGGTTCACCAGCCAGGACGCGAAGCGGAGGCCGGAGGCCAGGGAGCCGGGCATGGGCCGCAGCGACGAGCCCTCGTACGTCTCCGGGCACACCACCAGAGCGCGTACGACCATCGATCAGCACTCCTCGACAGCCGTGCGCACCGCGTCGTAGACGCGCGGTGTGGTCCAGTAGGCGCCGTGCGCCCGGGGGAACGGCTCACGGGTGTCGACCTCGACGTCCGTGACACGCCCGGCGAAGTGGTCGTCCGCGGGGAAGGCCAGGAGGTCCTCCTCGTCGACGACGTTCACCCAGCGGGCCCGGAAATGGTCCGGCAGGGGTGCGCCGAGGCGGTGCGTCGCCAGCGCGTCCAGGCCGTACAGGTAGGGAACTTGGCTGCCCACGGTCACCAGCAGCCGTACGTTGGGCAGCGCGTGGGCGACCAGGCTCTCGAAGCAGGCGATTCCGCCGAGGCTGTGCCCGAGCAGGACCACCGGCCCGTCGATCTCCCTTACCCGCTCGGCCAGATAGGTCCGCAGCGGCTTGCCGCGGGCCTGGTAGAGCAGGATGTCGCCGAGCGCCGGTGTGGCGCGGGCCAGCAGGGTGCTCCGGTGCCGCCGGACCACCGGACGGGCCATGTGCTGTGCCGTGGACCAGGCGACGGCCCGGGCCCTGTCGCCCATGCCGAGGGCGGCCCCGCCCAGCCGCTTCTCCATGACGCGGCACAGCGTGTCGCGTTCCGCGGCGGACACGAGGACGGGGCCACCGTCCCGTTCCCGGAACCTGATGTACGCGGCGGTGACGGACCGCGCGACCAGGTCGTGCGACGCCCGTGCGGCGAGAAAGGGGAGGGCCACTGCGAATTCCCGGGCATGCAGCAGTTCCGTGACGGCTGCGCGGAATTGCTCGCCGGGTTCGCCTGCCGGAATCAATTCCCCGACTTCCGGATCGTCCGGCATGGCGCCGATACGCGTCCTCAGCAGGTCCAGCGCCCTCGGCGAGGTGGCGGACGCGTCGTCGGAGGCCGCCAGGACCGCCGTCCGGATCTCGTAGAGCGGATCGTCGTACAGCCGGGCCCACACCGCCCTCTCCACATCCGACCAGGTCACTCCGTGCCCCTCGGGGGCCCAGGCGGGTCCCGTGCCGTCCCCCGCGTCGGTCTCGTCCGCCGGAGTCACGCCCAGGACGTCGCCCCAGGAGCACGTCTCCACCACGGTGTCCGGCAGCACTTTCCGGAAACCGTCCACGAGGGTGTCGAGTGCTTCCCGCTCGCGTTTCGACCGAACGCCCGTTCCGTGAACGAACAGAATCGTCTTCATACTTCTTCGCACATGTCCCCCCACCCCGGTGCCGCGACCATGAACACCGCGACGGCCGCCAACGGTAGCGCGACCCGAGGAATCCTCTCCGCACATTCCTTGAATTCATCTCACCCGGACGAGGATTCACCTTTCCGGAAAGACGATGGAGCCCAATCGATCAGGAACAGACAGAGCGAAAGAACGCGTCGGCGGGGATTCACCCGCAGCACACGGACCGGTCCGAGCTTCTCACCGGTGCGCATGCCGACGAGGTGCTGGAAGCGGGGAACCACGCCGCCGGTGCGGTACATGCCCACGCTGCCGTCGGCGGAGACCGCGGCACCCTCGCCCGTCCGGTCCCGGCGGCCGGCCCCGGACAGCGGCCCGGTGGGATCGAAGCGCGGTATCCGATTGCCCTGCGGCGATCGGTGCATGAGCGTCTTGGCCCGGTCGTCGAGCGCCGCCTGGTCCATCAGCCGGCCCTCGGTGTCCCTCTGACGCGTCCCCCCTTGCGGAAGAACGCGGAACCCCCGTCGCTGCCGAAGACCTCGATGTGGCCGTTGTACGAGTAGGCGAGGACGTATCCGCCGCTCCTGCTCAGCGCCGCGACCTCGAGGTCGCCGATGTCCACGGCGGAGCAGTTCTCGCCACCGTCGGAGGTGGAGCAAACGCTCACCGTGGTCTTGCACCGCAGTGCCAGGCGACTGCCGTCGGAGCTGAAGTCGACGTCCGAGGAGCAGTCGATGTCATCGTCCGGATCTGCGTCGACGCTGAAGGCGCGACGCCTTCCCTCCTGGGCTCCGGGGCTGATCGCCCGGACTTCCGTGAAACCCCCTCTCCCAGGGCACACGTCGCGAAGAACCTCCCGTCGGGAGAGACGAGGGAGGTACCGTCCTCGGACCAGGAGGCGATGCGCTTGCCCGAACCGCTGACCAGCCGGAGGTCCCCACCCGGGCGGCTGAACAGTACGTGTCCCCTGTCGGTCAGCTGATCCGGTACGAAGCCGTCGCCCGGCCCGCCAAGGGCGGTCTTTCCTGGCATGGCGTGCGGTGCCGTCGGCGTTCCCGCGGGGTAAGGGGTGCTGCCGAGGCTCGGTCAGGCCTGAACCGGTGGCCGAGCGGGCCGGGCGGCCGTCGTGGTGCCGGGCCCGCGCAGGAAGCGGATGACCGGGTGGCCGGGATGCCGCGTCACCTCGGCGCGGACGCCGTAGACCTCCTCGATGAGGGCGGGGGTGAGCACGTCGGTGGGATGGCCCTCGGCGAAGGCGCGGCCGTCGCGCAGGACGAGGAGCCGGTCGCAGTACATCGCGGCGAGGTTGAGGTCGTGCAGGGCGATCACCGTGGTGACCGGCAGGCCGGCGATCAGGTCGAGCAGGTCCAGCTGGTGCTGGATGTCGAGGTGGTTGGTCGGCTCGTCCAGCAGCAGTTCGCGCGGTTCCTGGGCGAGGGCGCGGGCGATCTGGGCCCGTTGGCGTTCGCCGCCGGAGAGGGTGTGCCACGACTGGGCGGCCCGGCCGGTCAGACCGGTGCGCGCCAGGGCGGCGGTGACGGCCCGTTCGTCGGCGGCGGACGCCGGGTTCCAGGCGCGGCGGTGCGGGATGCGGCCGAGAGCGACGACGTCGCGGACGGTCAGGTCGGTCTGCGTGTGGGCGTGCTGTTCGACGGTGGCGACGCGGCGCGCGACGGCCCGGCGGCCGATCTCGGGCAGGGGCCGTCCGTCGAGCTGGACGACGCCGGCGGCCGGCGCGAGGACGCCGGCCAGCAGGCGCAGCAGTGTCGACTTGCCGGAGCCGTTGGGTCCGATGAGGCCGACGGTCTCGCCGGGGCACGGGGCGAGGGTGACGCCGTCGACGATGAGGCGGCCGTCGGCGCGTCGGCCGACCCGGTCGGCCCGCAGGCCCCCGTCCGGACGGGTACCGCCCGCTCCCGGGTCGGGACTGTGCTGGTCGGGGCTGTGCTGGTCGGGGCAAGGGCTGTTCATGTCTTCCTCCGGCCTCGGTGGAGCACGACGATGAAGGCCGGTACGCCGATGAGGGACGTCACCACGCCCACCGGGACCTCCTGAGGGTCGACGACGGTGCGGGCGAGGGTGTCCACCCACACCAGGAACACCGCTCCGGCCAGCGCGGTGACGGGCAGCAGCCGGGCGTGGCCGGCGCCGGTGAGGGCGCGGGTGGCGTGCGGCAGGACGAGGCCGACGAAGCCGATCGCGCCGGCGCAGCTGACCAGGACGGCGGTGAGCAGTGCCGTGGCACAGAGCAGTACGAGGCGGGCGCGGGCGATGTGCACACCGAGGCCGGCGGCGGCCTCCTCGCCGAAGGCGAAGGCGTCCAGAGTGGTGGAGTGCCCGAGGCAGGCGACGAGGACCGCGGCGAGAGCCACCGCGCACAGCAGCACCTGGCCCCAGTCGGCGCCGGCGAGCGAGCCGAGCAGCCAGAACAGCACGCCCTTGGTGGTCTCGGCGTCGGCGGAGGTCAGCACGATGAACGAGGTCAGCGCGGAGAAGAGTTGCATGGCCGCCACGCCGGACAGCACCACCCGGTCCATGCTTCCGCCGAGGCTGTGGCTGAGCAGCATCACGAGCGCGAAGGAGACCAGGGCGCCGGCGAAGGCGCCCGCCGACAGCGACACCGCCCCGCCGCCGATGCCGAGCACCACCACGGCGACCGCGCCCGTGGACGCCCCTGAGGACACGCCGAGTACGAACGGGTCGGCGAGCGGGTTGCGCAGCAGGGACTGCATGACCGCGCCGCACAGGGCGAGTCCGGCGCCGCACAGGGCGGCGAGCAGGGTGCGCGGCATCCGCAGGTTCCACACGATGCCGTCGCGCAACGGCGTCAACGTGCTCTCGCCGCCGCCGAGGTGGGCCACCACCGACGCCCACACGTCGGCGGTGGAGATGTCGGCGGGCCCGATGGTCACGGCGACGGCGACGGAGGCGGCCAGCGCCGCGAGCCCGCCACCGGCCGGCAGCAGGGTGCGGAGGCTCACTTGGTGAGCCCGAGGTCGCGCAGGCCGGCGGCGACCTGTTCGATCCCTTCCACGGTGCGGATGGAGGGGTTCATCGCCTGGCCGCTGAGCAGGACGTACCGCTTCTCCTTCACCGCGGCGAGGTGGCGCGTGGCCGGATTGGTCTCCAGGAAACGGATCTTCGCCTCGGCGGTTTCCGCGGTCTGGGACTTGCGGGTCAGGTCGCCGAGGACGATGACGTCGGGGTCGCGGTCGGCGACGGTCTCCCAGTTGATCTGCGGCCACTCGTCGTGAGTGTCGGAGAAGACGTTCTCCGCACCGGTCTCGCGGGTGATGGCACCGGGGGCGCCGCAGCAGCCGGCCAGGTAGGGCGACTGCGAGTTGGCGAACCAGTACATGAGGGAGATGCCGGAGGCGTCCAGGCCGTCGGTGGCCTTGCGCACCCGCTCCTTCAGCTCCGCGACCAGTTCTTCGCCGCGTTCCTCGATGTCGAACGCCCGGGCGAGGTCGCGTATTTCGCCGTAGACGGTGTCGAGGCCGAGCGGCTTGCTTCGAGAGCCGTCACCGCCGCTGTCGTTGTCCTTTCCGGCAGAGCAGTCGGCCGGTGAGACGTACGTGGGTACGCCCAGCTTCTCGAACTGCTCACGGGTGGCGACGCCGCCCGTGCCGAGCGTGGAGACGAAGGAGGCGGTGACGAAGTCGGGTTCGGTGTCCAGCACCTTCTCGAAGGACGGGCTGCTGTCCGCCAGGCGGGGCACCGACGCGTCGGCCTCCTCGAGGCCCTTCATCACCGGGTCGGTCCAGGTGGCGGTGCCGGCCATGCGGTCGGCGAGGCCGAGGGAGAACAGGATCTCGGTGGTGCCCTGGTTGAGGGAGACGACCCGCTGGGGTGCGGACTTCACCGTGACCTGGTGCCCGCAGTTGTCGAGGGTGAGCGGGTAGCCGGACGCGGCGGGCCTGTCCGAGCCCTTGCCGGCGTCGTTGTCGCCGGAGCCACCGCCGCAGGCGGTGAGCAGCAGGGCAGGGGCGAGGAGAAGGGCTGCGGCGCGGCGGCGGGGAACGGGGAGAGCACGGGGCACGGGGACGCCTTGCCTGTCGGGGCTCGTACGCGGAGCCTGGCCTGCAAAGGACCCCACCGCCCATGGCGGCGGGGTGCCAGCAGGTCTTCGGACTCGGGTTCGTCCGGACGGAGCGCCTTCCCGGGGCAGTGCGCGCCGTCCTTCCGGCCGGCCCGCCGCCCCAGTGGCGTCATGAATGCTCCGCCCGTCCCCCTCACCGCTGCGCGTCAGTTCCGGATTCTCACCGGATTCCCTGGCCTCGGATGTGGCACGACTGGCCCCGGAAGCGTATCAAGATCGTCGGTCGGGCGGCCTGGACGGAGCGTGTGGGGTTGCCGTACCCGGTGCCGTCGGTGGCGGTGGTGGCGAGCCGGTCGGGCGTGGTGGCGAGCCGGTCGGGCGTGGTGGCGGGCCAGAGGGTTCGGATGAGCACGCTGCGGCCGTTCTCGCGGGTGGGCGGACGTCTCCCGCCGGGCCGTACCGACGTGGGCAAGGACCTACTGGCCTCCTCCAGCTCCGGGCCGGTGGGCACGGTGCTGGGCGGGACGCCCCTCCCCCGGCCCGCTCGCTGCTCGGCGTCCGGCCCGCCTGCGGACCGCCGTCGAGCAGGCACACCTGTCCGGTCCGGCCCACGAGGAGCAGGAAGCCGACGCGCGCGCCCGACACGCACGAGGACCCGGCGCGCCCGGCCAGTCCTTCCCGGCATGGGAGCGGGACGGTGCGCGCACTCGACCGGGCGGACGCTCTCACCGGTTGCTCCGCAGGTGACGCACGACCAACAGGGTGGCGCACACCGCGGTGACCAAGCCGGCAACCAGGTGCACGCCGAGACCGGCCCCCATGGACGAGGCCACCGTGTTGCCGACGACGCTGATCGTCAGGACCAGCCAGAGCAGGGTGCGGATCACGACCGCGCCGCCGTTGTGGTCCGGTGCCGCACCGCGGTCGGCGACCTGCGTGAAGCGGGAGGCATCGGTGTGCGTCATGGAGGACTCCTTCGTCGAAGTGTGCGAGGTCGTCGACGCTACGGACCGGTGCCCTGCGGGCCGATCCCCCGGGCCGCCGAATCGGTGGTACAGCAGGCTGTACCGTCTCGCCCTCGCCCTCCGCCCGCGGAGGCAACGGCACCCTGGCCCCGAACGGGCCGCGGCCTGCGCCGGCGCCACCCACGGAGCGTTCGGTGCCGGCCGTCGCAGGTGCCGGCCGTCGCAGGCGGCGGCGCCCATGCGCCGGACGGCCGTGCGCGCCCTCCCCCCGTGCGCTGTCCCTCGGACGGTCAACGGCGGCGCAGTGAGGGGTCGAGCAGCGCGGGCGGGGTGTCGTTCTTCTCGTGCGCGGCCAGGTCGGTGCCGGGGGCTACGACGGCGTCGATCGCGTCCAGTACGTCGGCGGGGAGCACGGTGTCGGCGGCGGCGAGTTGCGAGCGCAGGTGGTCCAGTGTGCGAGGGCCGATCAGCGCGCTGGTCACAGTCGGGTGCGCGGTCGCGAATCCGAGCGCCGGCTGGATCATGGTCAGGCCGGCCTCGTCGGCGACCTCGGCGAGTCGCTCGACGGCGTCGAGCCTGGCCCGGTTGGAGGGGATGGTGGTGTCGAAGCGCTGCGGCATGAACGTGGAGCGGTTGGTGGCGACGTCCCGACGGCGAACCGGATCCGGTTGGCGACCGAGCCGCCGTAACGGTCCGTGCGGAGGGCGGCGTTCACGGCGCGGTGCGAAGGGCCGGCAGGGCAGGGTCCACTGCCTCACTCGTTCCTGCACCGCGGGCCCCACCCGCACCTGATCCTCACGACGCTGCGCAGGCACCTCGTCCGGAGACGTCCGGCACCCCCTGCCGATGCCTGGACATCGCGCCGGGCCCGCCCGCACTTCTGACGGGCCCGGCGCGGTTCACCCTCTTACCGGGTCTTCACGTGGCCGTACGCGTCTCCTGGTCGGCCACGGCCGGGCCTTCCATGACCACCTCGGAGGGCCTGCTGCCCCGGTCCATCAGACCGCCCGTGAAGGCCAGGCCGAGGCCGGCCAGGGCGAGAGCCGCACCGGCCAGGCTGGGCGCGGCCCAGCCCCAGCCCGCCGAGATGACCAGGCCGCCGATCCAGGCACCGCCCGCGTTGGCCAGGTTGAACGCGGAGTGGTTGGAGGCCGCCGCCATCGTCGGAGCGTTCTTGGCCTTGGCCATGAGCAGCATCTGGACGGGCGTGGTGATGAGAGAGCCCATCGCGCCGATGACGGTGATCGTCACCAGGGCGGGCACGACGCTGTGCACGGTGAAGTAGAACGTCACCAGTGCCGCGGCGAGCAGCGCCAGGCCCGCATACAGCGTCGGCCGCAGGGCACGGTCCGTGAGCGGACCCGCGATCAGTGTGCCGAGCGTCATGCCGACGCCGTAGAGCGCGAGGACCAGAGTGGTCGAGGAGTCCGATATCCCCGTCAGATGCGTCAGCATGGGCACCAGGTAGCTGTAGACGGCGAAGAATCCGCCGAACCCGACCACGGCGACGGCCATGCCGATCGCGACCTGCCTGTTGCCCATGGCCCGCAGCTCGGTCCGGATGCCGGACTGCCGGCCACGCGGCTGGTGGGGGACGAAGCAGGCCAGCATGACGAGGGCGACGAGTCCGATGACGGTGACCGCCCAGTAGGCGGATCGCCAGCCCAGCTGCTGCCCGAGGGCCGTGCTGGCCGGGACTCCGACGATGTTGGCGACGGTGAGACCGAGGAACACCCTCGAGACGGCACGTGCCGCGCGCCCCGGGGCGACCAGTCGTGAGGCGACGACGGCGCCCACGCCGAACAGCGCTCCGTGCGGCAGGCCCGCCAGGAACCGTGCGGCGAAGAGCAGGCCGAAGTCGGGAGCGAGCGCGGACGCCGCGTTGCCGACCACGAACAGTCCCGACAGGAGAAGCAGCAGTCGCTTGTGGGGCATGCGCGCACCGATGCCCGTCAGCAGGGGCGCGCCGACGACGACACCGAGCGCGTAGGCGGAGACGAGGTTGCCGGCGTGCGGCACGGACACACCGATCCCGTCGGCGATCTGGGGCAGCAGCCCCATGGTGGCGAACTCGGTCGTGCCGATGGCGAACGCGACGACGGCCAGGGCCAGCAGAGCCAGCGGCATGGTGCGGAACAACTTTTCGAAGGCAGCGGTAAGGAGCGGGGAACAGGGGGCGACGTCGGCCCCTGGCCCCAGAGCTCAGAATTCTCGGCCCATGGCAATCGTTGCGGGTTCGAGCTGCACGCCTGGGCGGCGGCGCCGCGGGCACTCCCGCGGACCGGTGATCATTCAAATAATTGACTGGTCATATATTGACACGTGGCAACGTTGTCCACGGTCCCACAGCGTTTCGCCCCCTTGCTCACGGCGCCCCGGGTCCGGCGCAGAGGAGGCGGTGTGCCGGCCGTCACGTTCCCGCCGCCCCGGCGGACGGCGGGAACCGTACGGAGGCCAAGGTCGAGTGCTGCTCCCCCGTCACCGCACGGTGGGCTCGTACGTCCAGCGCAGCAGGGCACCGAGACCGCCCACCGGGATGTCGGCGTCGTCCCCCGCGCCTTCTTCGGCTGCCTCGAAAACCTCGGGAGCATCGGAAACATTCCGAGGATCCAGTGGCGGAACGACCAGCACGTCGGCGGTCGTGACGGCGGCCGACCGCAGCAGCGCGTCGTCCGCGCGGGCGGAGACGGGATCGCTCTCGCCGAGGATCTGCGCATCGGTCCGGCGCACCGCCACCTGATCGGGCTCCGCGCCCACCCACGTCTCACGGCTCAGGTCCGGCCCGTCGGGCCGGATCAACAGGGTGTCGATACGGTGCTCGCGTGCCGCCTCCACCACGGCCGGGACGCCCTCGACGGCGTCCGTGGGCCGGTCGGTGCCCACCCGTCCTGCGCGGAAGCGTTCCAGCACCTCGTCCACATGACGGCGGGTGTACTGACTCCGGGCCTGCTCGATGGCCTGCTCGAGTGCGGGTGAGGACGAACCGGCGGCACGGCCTCCGTGCTCGGTCTCCACCGTGACCCCGCGGACGGCGTCGGGGAGCCTGTCATGCACCGCCGGCCGTTCGCGGGGGTCACCGACCAGCACGACCAGATCGGCGCCGGACTCCTCGTACGCTCCGGCCAGCGCCCGCGCGATCTCGTCGGCGTTGTGCTCCCAGGTGTTCTCGGCCTTGAGCTGGAAGTGCCGCTCGGACCAGTCCGCCGTGGGCGTGCGGTGCATCGGCCGCTGCCGGCCCTCCACCTGGCCGGCGTCCCGCGGGCGCCCGGCCGCCCCGCGCACCTCGAAGTCCGCCCCGGCCCGGTCGACGTACGCCACGAGGCATACGGGATCCTGACCGGCCAGTTCCAGCAGCGGGGTCAGGCGTGGCAGAGGACCCCAGGCCGTGATGTGCCGCTGCGGGGGCCGGGAGAGACGATGCCCGAGCACGACCTCGCCACCAGCGGCGAAGACCACCCGGCCCGCCGGGTCCTCCGCGGGGCTCACGCCCATCAGGTCGTCGTGGACCGCCTGCGTGGTCGCCTCGTCAGCGCCGTACTCCTCCAGTGTCCGGCAGGCTTCCCGTACGGACAGTTCGCGCCGCTTGGCGCCCGACTCGTCGTTCTCGCCGGGGCCGAAATAGACCGTCGCCCAGGGGCCGGGACGGTCGAAGAGCGGCTCAAGGAATGACAATTGCATGGTTCCTCCCCATACGTCCCAGCGGTTCTGGGGCCGAGTGCCCGCACGGCGGCCGGGGACACCCACGGTTGCGCGACGTGTCCTCCCCCCGGAGGGCCGGTCAGGCCGCCTTGGCGGCAGCGAGCGCCTCGTCGGCCAGCGGCTTGTCGAGGGCTGCGTGGACGAGGCCGTCCGCCGGCCGGGCCATGTCGCGCCGGGCGACGAACCCGTCCGGTCTTTCGGGCGAGGCCGGCAGCAGGTCACGCGGTACCGCCTCGTACGCCCCGTGCGACCGTGCGCGTCGAGGGCCGAGCGGGTGACCGTGTACGTGCGGGCACGCCGTTCAAGAGGCGGGCGAACCCCAGCAGGCCGACTCGTGGGTGTGCGGCCCGGTGGGCGATGGCGAGTTCGTCCGTCCGCACGGCCGGACCGCGCCACTGCCTGAGTCGGTCGCTGCATCGTGCTACCGCGTTGTGGCCCCCCGATCCGCCTCTCGACGTGTCGGCATGAGGGCTGCGCACACCCCGACGCAGAACTATGGTGTCCCACCACATGTGCGCCTGACCTGCGTGTTCCTACGATGTGTCGACAATTCATTCGATCGGAGCTGCGACCTGCTGCTTTCCCGCCACCGAGCCCCCCGGAGTCAGCACCGAACCAGCGCCGGAACAAATCGGGCCGGGTGAGGAACGGGGACGTGCCCGATCCGACTGGCTGCGGGTCCGGCCACGGATGTCAGGAACCGTTGTCCGGGTCGCCAGGCATGTGACCGCTGTGAACTCATCGGCAACGGCGTGTACGCCCTGTTGCGGCGCCCGGGCAGTCCGCCGCGCTGCGTGCCGACCGTCACTGCTGCCCGGCACGATCGAGGAGTTCCCGCGCTACCAGGGCCCGGTCGACACGGCGTCGCTCCGTTGCACCACCGAGCCCGTCGAGCCGGGCCCCGAACGCTTCTCCTCCCCTTCGAAGCCACCCGGGACACCTTGAAAGTCGTGGATCGACGGCTCGCACCACGCCGGGAACTGCACCCACAAGCCCCATGACGTCACACACGTCTCGTCCGACGTGACAAGCACCGGACCCGGTGGGCAGAGGGCACCTGGCCACCTCACGGCGTGGCCCACTTGACCTTGACACAGTGACAAGGTCTTCACTGCGGCCAGGGAGGTGGTCCCGATGACCATGCCGAAAGAGCACACGGACACGATGCGAGCTCTCCGGGGATTGGAGGACAGCAACTCGTCGGCGCGGCTGCGGGCCGCGCTGGCGGTCGGCACGGCCCCAGACCCTCGGTTCGTCGACAAGCTCATCGAACGATGCGCGATCGAGCCCGAGTTCCATGTGCGCGACATGCTCACGTGGGCACTCACCCGCCACTCGTCATCAAGGACGGTCCCGCGGCTCATCGATGAACTCCGCTCGGAGCGTGCGCAGGCACGAAGTCAGGCGGTGCATACGCTGTCCAAGATCGGGGATCGGCAAGCGTGGCCGGCGATCACACAGGCGCTTCTGACCGACGCCGACGACGAGGTGGCGCGGAGCGCCTGGCGGGCAGCGGTCGTCCTCGTGCCCGAGGGCGAAGGACCCGGGCTGGCCGGAGTGCTGGCGACACAGCTCGGGCGCGGCGGACGTGAGACGCAGTTGAGCCTCAGCCGGGCACTGATCGCACTCGGTGAGGTGATCACGCCGATCCTGCGCGCCGCGAGGACGGATCCCGCCCCTCGCGTGCGTCAGCACGCGATCGCCGCGGGACGGCTGTGGCGCGACCCGGATGCCGGATTCGAGTTCGCGATCGAGGAGGCGAAGCGCCTCGTGGCCCTCGGTACGACCAGCCAGGAAGGATGACAGGCAGTGTTGATCGGTGATGTGGCACGACGGTCCGGGGTCAGCGCCCGCATGCTCAGGCATTACGACTCGCTCGGCCTGGTGCGGCCCACGGGTCGTACCGAGGCCGGATACCGGGAGTACTCCGGCGAGGACATCCGGCGCATCTTCCATATCGAGAGCCTGCGGTCACTGGGGCTGTCGCTGCGTGAAGCCGGACGCGCGCTGGACGATCCCGGCTTCACACCCTCGGAGCTCGTCGACGACCTCGTCCGCCGGACGCGAGAACGCATCGCGCGCGAGACGGAGCTGCTCACGCGACTCCGTCGGACCGGTGCCGCGGAACCCACCGGCTGGGAGGAGGTCCTCCGGATCGTCGCACTCCTCCAGGCCCTGGGGTCGGAGAATGCCGGAAAGCGCCAGCGCGCGGCCCTGTCCTCGGTCGGAGAGTCCCCTGCGCCGGTGGAAGCCCTCGTCGAAGCGGCGCTGAGCGAGACAGACCCGAACGTCGCCGGAGCCCTTCGATGGGCTCTGGCGCGATCGGGCGGTGGCGGACCGGCACTGCTGGCGGAGGGCCTGCGCTCACCGGTGACCGAGGTCCGGAAACGTGCCGTCCGGTCCATCGCCGGGATTCCGAACGGCGAGGCGACCGCACTGCTGCGGGACGCCCTCACGAACTCCGACATCGTGGTGCGCAGGTGTGCGGCTCTGGCACTCGGGGCACGTGGGGTGGCCGACGCGGTCCCGACGCTCGTCGACATGATCGTCGAGGAGACGAACGACGTCGATGCGGCCGATGCGCTGAGCACGCTGGCGAGTGATCCCGCGTTGGCGGACCGGATCGCCACCGGGCTCGTCGACCGCCTCGCCCACGACACCATCGAACCGTCTGCACGTCGACGGCTGACGCAGGCGCTCGCGGACATCCCGGGGACCACCGCGTCACGCGCCCTCGCGGACCTCTCACATGACCGAGATCGTGCCGTTGCGCTTACCGCGGCATACATTCTCGAGCTGCGCGACGCACGACAACGGGCCTTTCCCGGGGTGCCGGACGTTTGGGGACCGGTTGCCACCCGTCCTCGCCCCCACCCCGGCGTGAGGAAGGCGGCCCCCGGCCGGCGTCGAGACCGGCTCCGGCAGCTCCCGGGGCGGGAGCGGCCCCCGGAGTGAGGGATCATCGGGCCGTCGGGCGGTGCGGCCGGGACCGCGGCGACGCTGCCGCGGCAGGGATCAGGACGAAGCTCCTTCTCCCGCCGCCGTCGCACGCGCCCCCTCCCGGGGGTCCAGCCGCACCACGATTCCCTTCGACGTCGGCGTATTGCTCAGGTCCGCCACGCTGTCCAGCGGCACCAGCACATTGGTCTCCGGGTAGTAGGCCGCCGCACAGCCCCGTGAGGTCGGGTAGCCGACCACCCGGAAGTTCTCCGCCCGGCGCTCGGCACCGTCCTTCCAGACGCCGACCAGGTCGACCGACGAGCCCTCTTCCAGGCCGAGTTCGCGCATGTCGTACCAGTTGACGAAGACGACGCGGCGGGAGCCGTGGATGCCGCGGTAACGGTCGTCGTCCGTGTACGGAACGGTGTTCCACTGGTCGTGGGAGCGCAGGCTCTGCAGGATCAGATGGCCGGGCGGGGCGGTCAGGGCCTCGAAGTCGTTGCGGCTGAAGAGGGCCTTGCCGACGGGTGTGGCGAAGACGCCCTCGTTGACCGGGTTGGACAGGCCGAAGCCACCGGGGCGGCGGACGCGTGTGTTGAAGTCCTCGAAGCCGGGGACGACGCGGGAGATGTGGTCGCGGATGCAGTCGTAGTCGGTCTCGAAGCGTTCCCAGCGAACGGAGGCCCTGTCGCCGAGGGTGCGGCGGGCCAGGCGGCTGAGGATGGCGACCTCGCTGAGGAGGTGCTTGGAGGCCGGCTCGAGGACGCCGCGGGAGGCGTGGATCCGGCTCATGGAGTCCTCGACGGTGACGAACTGCTCGCCGGTGGCCTGCGCATCCCGCTCGGTGCGGCCGAGGGTGGGCAGGATCAGGGCGCTCTCGCCGCACACGACGTGGGAGCGGTTGAGCTTGGTGGAGATGTGCGCGGTCAACCGGCAGTTGCGCATGGCGGCCTCGCTGACCTCGCTGTCCGAGATGGCACGGACGAAGTTCCCGGCCAGGCCGAGGAAGACCGTGGCGCGGCCGTCGCGCATGGCCCGGACGGAGTCGACGGAGTCCCAGCCGTGCTCGCGGGGCGGCTCGAAGTGGAACTCGCGGGCGAGGGCGTCGAGGAAGTGGTCCGGCATCCGCTCCCAGATGCCCATGGTCCGGTCGCCCTGCACATTGCTGTGACCTCGCACGGGACAGGCACCGGCGCCGGGCCGGCCGATGTTGCCGCGCAGCAGCAGGAAGTTGACCACCTCGCGGATGGTGGGCACACCGTGCTTGTGCTGGGTCAGGCCCATCGCCCAGCAGACGATCACGCGCTTGCTCTCGAGGACCATGTCGCGCACGTCCTCGATCCGGGCGCGGGTCAGACCGGTGGCCTTCTCGACCTCGGGCCAGGAGACGGTGGCGCGCAGGTGCCGGGTGAACTCCTCGAAGCCCTTGGTCTGGGCGTTGATGAAGTCCTGGTCGAGGACGGTGCCGGGCGCGGCCTCCTCCGCCTCCAGGAGCAGGAGGTTGAGCGCCTGGAACAGGGCCAGGTCTCCGCCGATCCTGATGTGGAGGAAGCGGTCGGCGATCTGTGTGCCGCGACCGATGATGCCGCGGGGCCGCTGGGGCTGCTTGAAGCGGGCCAGGCCCGCCTCGGGCAGCGGGTTGACGGCGACGATCCTGCCTCCACGGCGCTTGCACTCCTCCAGCGCGGACAGCATCCGGGGGTGGTTGGTGCCCGGGTTCTGGCCGACGACCAGGATGAGGTCGGCGTGGTGGATGTCGCGCAGTGACACGTCGCCCTTGCCGGTGCCGAGGGTCTCGTTGAGCGCGGTGCCACTGGATTCGTGGCACATGTTGGAGCAGTCCGGCAGGTTGTTGGTGCCGAACGCGCGGGCGAAGAGCTGGAGGACGAACGCGGCCTCGTTGCTGGCGCGGCCGGAGGTGTAGAGGATCGCCTCGTTCGGGGAGTCCAGCGCCTTCAAATCGTCGGCGAGCAGGTCGAGGGCTGCGCTCCAGCTGATGGGCTCGTAGTGGTCGGAGCCGGGCCGCTTGACCATGGGCCGGGTGAGGCGGCCCTGCTGGTTGAGCCACCGGTCGGACTTCTCGGCCAGCTCGCTGATCGAGTACCGGCGGAAGAAGTCAGCCGTGACACGGCGCGAGGTGGCCTCGTCGTTGGTGTGCTTGGCGCCGTTCTCGCAGTACTCGTTCATGGGACGGTGCCCCGGTTCGGGCTCGGGCCACGCGCAGCCGGGGCAGTCGAAGCCGCGGACCTGGTTGAGATTCAGCAGCGTGAGCCCCGTACGCCGGGCCGATGTCTGGCCCAGGGAGTACTTCATCGCGTGGTACACCGCTGGTACGCCCGCGGCACAGGTCCGGGGCGGGGTGACCTCGAGGCGGTCGTCGGTCGGTTCCTCGCTCGGCGGCTTCTGCAACGTGATCTCTCCTCGCTCCGTGTCCTGCATCCCCCTGACGCCCGTGCGGTCCCGTGGCCGGTCCGCCGGGTACGGGCCCGCCGGTCAGCCGATCGGCCAGGTGGGCACATCAGGACGGCTCCGGCCCTCGGTGGGCTGGACGTGGCCCCCGCTGATCTCGCCGCGCCAGGCGCCGGTCTCGCGGCCCTGCCCCTCGGTGAACTCCTTGAAGGACGTCAGAGCGGTGTGGACCACCCGGCGGGCGAGGCCGAGAGCGGTCGCCGCCTGTCTCAGGACTCCCCGGGACCGCAGGTCGACGCGCAGGGTCACCCGGCAGTGGCCGGCGTCGAGTTCCTCGAAGGTCGCCGTGCCGGTGTGCCGGGGTTCGTCGAGGACGTTCCAGCGGACCAGCCGGTCCGGGACCTGTTCCACGATCTCCGCGTCGTACTCGTACGTCCACGGGCCGAACCGGGTCACCCAGTGGGTCATCACCGCCTGGATCTGGTCGACGCGTTTGACGGCGTCCATGAAGCGGGGGAACGTCTTGAACTGCGTCCACTGGTTGTACGCCACATGGACCGGGACGTCGATGTCGATCGACTCTTCGATGGTGCTCATGGACTTCAGGACCTCGCCCGTCTACTCGCCGTCACCGGTGGCCGCGCAGCACGACACCGGGCGCGCTCATCCACGCTCGCACCATCGAGTCTCCGGGAAGTACCGTCTTATGCCGATCGGTGGTCGGGCATACGGGTGGTCGGCGCGCACAGGCGCGCCGGCTACCTCCGGTCGGCGAAGGGCGCCGCCTGTGCGCCGCGGCCGGACCGGCGCCCCGGCCTCCTGCCAACGGATTCGGTGTCCCCGGCTTCCGTGTCGCCGGGGCGCTGCCCGGGGGTGCCCGTGTGCCGCCGGGGTGGGACGGGACGGAGGTCGCTGCCGGGCCTTCGCGGGATCGGGACGACGCCGGCACCCCTGGGGCGCCGCGAACCCCACGCCTGGTCCGCCCTCTCGAAGAACGCCGCTCCGGCATTGACACACCGAGCCTGTCCCAGGGCGTGATCGACCATGACAACATGGGCGACCGCCGTGAAGCCTCTGGCATTCCGGAACCTGCTCCTGGCAGACCTGTCCCTACCACCAGACCCGGGAAAGTCGCCGAAAGCGACTCTTCGCCGGGGGAAGCATTGGTTCGTGTCTCTGAAACGCCGGCCTGGGGACCGCACGCACACCCTGACCCAAAACTATGTTGCCCCACCACATGTGCCTCTGACCTGCGTGTTCCTACGGTGTGCCGACACGTACCCGCCCCCGCCCTCACCCCCGGCAACCTCAAGCGCATCGTCGCCGCGTCCCTCGTCGGCGCCACCGTCGAGTGGTACGACAAATCACTTGATCAGCGCTGGAACCTGCGCTTTGGGCTGCTTCATGGGCGGGAGGTCAGCACCGAACCAGCACGGGTACAGAGTCGTGCTGACCGGCGTCGCGCGGGCCTGCCTTCCGGAGGGCCCGGAAGACTGCGCTGCAGGATCACCCACCATCACTCACTGTGACGGCCGACGGGAGCCCAGGTCCAGTGGTCGCAGCGGAGCCCCTACGGACGGACGGGCGGCGCCTGTGGCTTGGGGTTCCACGCAGAGGTGTAGGGCTGGTGGTGGGCCCACTTGCCACAAGCGCCGTGCTCAGGCTGAGCGTACGAAGGCGGCGAACCGGTCGAGCGCCTCCTCGGTGTCTTCCGGTCCGAGAGCGCTGCACGACAGGCGCAGACAGCGCAACGGTCCGACGCCGGCTCCGGTCTCCGACGCCGCCGCGTCGTAGAAGTGGTGCAGCGGCGTCCACAGCACACGGTGGTCGCGGGCCGAGCGCTCCAGCACCGCGTCGGTGACGTCGAACGGCACGTCGACGACGACGAAGAAGCCGCCCTCGGGGCTGTTCCAGCTCATCCCGGACGCCGACGGGTCGGGGAAACGGCGGGCCAGCCCGTCGACGATCCGGCCGAGGCCCTCCCGGTACACCTCGCTCTCCCGTTCGTTGGCGCGGACCAGGCTGCACCCGTGTTCCAGCAGCCTCCCCCCGGCCACGGCCTGGGCGATCGGCGAGGTGTTGACGGTGACCATGCTCTTGGCCTTGGCGAGCAGGTCCGCCAGGTACGGTCCTGCCCCGACCTGTTGGTCGGCCACCGCGTAGCCGATCCGTACCCCCGGGAACACCGTCTTCGCCAGCGAACCGAGGTGGACGACACGGCGTGCGGTGTCCAACGCCTTCAGGGTCGGGAGCCGGTGCCCCCGACGCGGGAAGAGGCCGTACGGGTTGTCCTCCAGGAGGAGGATGTCCTCCTGTTCCGCGAGGTCGAGGAGGTCGCGGCGTACCGGCTCCGGCATCCGGATGCCCGAGGGGTTCGCGTGGTCGGGGACGACGTACAGGGCGCGCGGGCGCAGCCCGGCGGCGCGGGCCTCGCCGATACGCCGCCGCAGGTCGTCCGGATCGACGCCGTCCGGTCCCTCGGCGACCGGGTGCACCGGCAGGTCCAGGAGGCGTGCCGCCCCGGTGACGCCGACGTAGGCGGGCGTGACGGCCAGCAGCACGTCACGGTCGTCGCGGCGCAGCAGCCGCAGGGTGAGGAACAGTGCCTCCTGGCAGCCCGTGGTGACGAGGACGGCCTCCGGGTCGACGTCGATGCCCTCGTCCACGGACAGCTGGCGGGCGATCAGCTCGTGGATGATGCCCTTGGTGCGTCCGTACTGGAGCAGGGTGCGCCGGACCCGCTCCTCGCCGTACCCCTGTTCGGTGCGCAGGTGGTCGCTGAAGACCCGCAGCGCGCGGTGGATGTCCTCGACGTCGTAGAACCCCTCGTACGGTGTGCCGGCGGCGAGGGAGAGCGCGTCCGGGTAGCGGCCCGCGATCTCGTTGAGGAAGTTCATCGAGGAGAGCAGCGGGTCGCCCACCGAGGGGTGCAGCGCGGTGAGGTCGAGGCCGTCCGAGACCGTGCTCGCCGTGGTCATCGCGGTTCCCCTCCCGGGCTGACGACGGTGCGCAGCCGTGCCGCCGCGGCGAGGTCCGGGCAGCCGGCCAGCGCGAGGGACGACTCCAGTTCCTCGCCGAGCAGTCGGAGGACCCTGAGCACACCCTGGTGCCCGCCGGCCGCCAGGCCCCACAGCACGGGGCGGCCCAGCAGCACGCCGTCCGCGCCGAGCGCGAGGGCCTTCAGGACGTCCGTACCGCTGCGGACACCGCTGTCGAAGAGCACCTCGCACCGCCCCGCGACGGCCTCGGCCACGGCGGGCAGGGCGTCGAGCGCGGGCAGGGCGCCGTCGAGCTGGCGGCCGCCGTGGTTGGAGACCACCAGCGCGTCCGCACCGCAGGCCGCGGCGCGTTCGGCGTCGGCCGGGTCCAGCACGCCCTTGAGGACCAGCGGCAGCCGGGTGTGTGCGCGCAGCCAGTCCAGGTCGGCCCAGCTGAGGGACGGGTCGACGACGTTGGCGGTCTGCGCGGCGACCGCGCTCACGCCGCTGCTCGCGGTGCGCGGCACACCGTCGGGGCGGGGACCGAAGTGCACGGGCGACACCCCGTCGGGCAGGGCGAAGGCGCCGCGCATGTCGGCCGCCCGGCGTCCCATCCTCGGTGTGTCGACGGTCAGCATCAGCGCGCGGCAGCCGGACGCCTCCGCGCGCTCCAGCAGTTCCTCGGTGTGGCCGCGGTCGCGCAGCCAGTACAGCTGGAACCAGGTGGTGGCGCCGGTGGCGGCGATGTCCTCCACGGCGGTGCTGCTGAAGGTGCACGCGGTGAACGGGACACCGGCGTCCCGGGCGGCGCGGGCGGCGGCCAGTTCGCCGTCCGGGTGCACGGCCCTCTGGTACGCCATCGGGGCCACGGCCACCGGAAGGGCGCTTTCCGTGCCGAGCAGGGTGCGGGTGGTGCCGACGGACGAGACGTCCGCGAGCACCCGGGGAACGAGGTGGAGCCGGTCGAACGCGGCGCGGTTGGCGCGGAGCGTGAGTTCCGCGCCCGCCGCCCCGCCGACGAAGCGCTCCACGGCGGCGGGCAGGACCGCCGCCGCCAGAGCCTCCGTGTCGGCGGGGGTGAGCAGGCCGGCGAGTGCCGGGTCGGTCACGCGGTCTCCCCGTCGGCGTTCGCGGCGGCCTCGTGCTCGGCCTTCTCCGCCTGTACGGCGTCGTACAGCGCGCGGACGTTGCCGCCGCCGAAGCTGTCCGCGCCGGCGCGCTCGATGATCTCGTAGAAGACCGTGCGCTTGGGGTGGACGGTCCGCGTGAAGATCTGGAAGAGCTGGCCGCCGTGGTCCTCGTCGGCGAGGATGCGGCTCTTGCGCAGCTCGGCGATCGAGTGGCGGTTCAGCTGGAGGCGCTGCTCCAGCCGGTCGTAGTACGTGTCGGGGGTGCCGAGGAAGACGATGCCGCGCTCGAGCATCCGGTCGACGGTGCCGATGATGTCGGTGGTGGCGAAGGCCAGGTGGTGCACGCCGCCGCCGCCGTGCCGCTCCAGGAAGTCACCGATGTGACCGGCGTCGTGCTCCGGGCTCGGCGCGAGGACCGTGAAGGTGAGGTCCCCGGCGGGGCTGCGGACGGCCTTGGAGTCCATGGCCTCGGTGCCCTGGACCATCAGCTCCTCGTACACGGACTCGTAGCCGAAGACCCGTTCGTAGTAGCCGGTGCTCTCGGCCAGCCGGCCCATGGGGACGCTGACCGCGACGTGGTCGAGGACCGTCAGGCCCACCGGCTTCGGCTCCCCGGAGGCGGCGGACCCGGCCACCGGCTCGAAGCCGGGCAGCGGGACGGTCGTGTCCGTGTGGCCGGCGGGCCGCTGGACCAGGGTGTGGCGTACGTCGTCGAAACCGGCGGCGATGACGGCGGTGACCCAGCCCTCCCGCTCGGTGGGCTCGGCGAGGGGCGTGGCGGAGCGCGAGAGGGCGTCGGCGAAGGCCTCGCGGGCGTCGCGGGCGGTCAGCGCGATGTCGGCTATGCCGTCGCCGTGCCGCGCCACGTAGGCGGCGGCCGGGTGGCTGTCGTCGAGCGCCTGGGTCACCACGAGGACGATGTCGCCCTGGCGCAGCGCGAGGGAGCGGGAAGCGCCCTCGGGGCCGCCGCGTTCGGCGGTGGCGCAGACCTGGAAGCCGTAGCCGTCGGCGAAGACCGACGCGGCGGCCTCGGCATCGGTGACGTACAGCTCGACGTGGCCGACGCGCAGGGAGGTGGCGGGTGCGGTGTCTGTCATGTCGTTCTCCTCACGGGGTGTTCCGTGGTGTTCGAGGGCAGGGAGTGGGGGCTCGGAGTGGTCACTGCTCGGCCATGGCGTCGGCCAGGCTCCTGGGCCGCATGTCCGTCCAGTTCTTCTCGACGTAATCGAGACATTCCTGACGGCTCGCGGCCGGGAGGGCGACGGTCCAGCCGGCGGGGACGTCGGCGAAGACCGGCCAGAGGGAGTGCTGCAGTTCGTCGTTGACGAGGACCAGGTACTGGGCGTCGTCGTTCTCGAAGGGGTTGGTCATGGGGGTGCTCCGTACTGGGGTGGGTGGGGTCGGTCGGACAGGGGTCAGGCGGTGTGGGGGCGGTCGGTGCTCTTCAGACGTTCCGCGAGGGCACGGCCGATCTCCGTGACGGGGCCGGGCAGAGTCATGTCGTGGTGGCCGCAGGCGACGGGGTGCGGGTCGAGGCGTCCGCCGACGTACGGCGTCCAGGATGCGGGGGCCGGCGCGTCCGTCCCCGGGTCCGGTTCGGCGGTGAACAGCAGGACGTCACCGTCGAAGTGCCGGGGGACGAACTCCCGTTGCAGCCGGGCGTGGCGGGCGGCGACGCCGGGCCACACCCGCAGCGTCCGCGGCGGGATGTCGGTGAGTGGCGCGCCCTCGCGCCGCAGGACCTCGCGGGCCGCCTCCGCGTCCACCGGGCCGCCGTCCGGGAAGCCGGGTGCCTCGTGGCCGAGGAACCGCAGCAGCCGGGCGAGGACGTCACCGTCCGTCCAGTCCTGCGAGGGCGATCCGTCGGCCTCGGCACGCTTGGCGACGGCGGCGGCTGTCGCGTCGGGCGGGTAGGCGTCGAGCAGGGCCAGCAGCGCGACCTCCTCCCCCGCCTCGCGCAGCCGCACCGCCATCTCGTGGGCCACCAGGCCGCCGAAGGACCAGCCCAGCAGGTGGTACGGGCCCTCGGGCTGGACCTCGCGGATCCGGGCCAGGTAGTCCTCGGCCATCTCGCCCACGGACGCGGGCGGTTCCTCGGCCCGGGCCAGCCCCCTGGCCTGGAGCCCGTACAGCGGCCGGTCCTCGCCGAGGGAGCGGAGCAGGCCGGCGTACGGCCAGCTCAGCCCGGCCCACGGGTGGACGCAGAACAAGGGTGGTCGGGTGCCCGTGGCGCGCAGCGGCAGCAGGACCTCCAGGGCCCGCGTGGCCTCCTCGGCTCCGGTCCCGCGCCCGCTGCCGGAACGCAGCAGACGGGCCAGGGCCTCGGGGGTGGGCGCGTCCAGCAGCGAGCGGATGCCCAGGGCGGTACCGGAGCCGGAGCCGGTGGCCGAGCGGATACGGCCCAGCAGCCGGACCGCGAGCAGCGAGTGTCCACCCAGCTCGAAGAAGCTGTCCCCGGGGCCGACCCGGTCCACGCCGAGCACCTCGGCGAACAGCTCGCAGAGCCGCCGCTCCTCGGCGTCGCGCGGCGGGCGCCCGCTTCCGGGCGCGGTGAACGAGGGTTCGGGCAGCGCCTTGCGGTCCAGTTTGCCGTTCACGGTGAGGGGCAGGTCCGGCAGGGTGACGACGGCCGCGGGCACCATGTACTCCGGCAGACGGTCCGCGACGTACTGCCGCAGCAGGGCCGGTTCGACGGACGCGGGGGCCGGGTCGGCGACGGTGGGCACGGCGTAGGCGATCAGCCGTGTCTCGCCCCACCCGTCGGCCCGTACGACGACGGCGGCGCGGGCGATGCCGGGGTGAGCGCGCAGGACCGCCTCGACCTCGCCCGGCTCGATCCGTACCCCGCGCACCTTGACCTGTTGGTCGGCGCGGCCCAGGTACTCCAGTGCGCCGTCGGCGCGCCGGCGCGCCAGGTCGCCGGTGCGGTACATGCGCCCGCCCGTGCCGTACGGGTCGAACGGGTCGGCGACGAAGCGTTCGGCGGTCGGCGCGGGCCTGCCGTGGTAGCCGCGCGCCAGCTGTACCCCGGCGAGGTACAGCTCGCCGGTGGCCCCGGGCGGCACCGGACGCAGCGCCGCGTCCAGGACGTACACCCGGGTGTTCCAGATCGGCCGGCCGATCGGCACGGGGCCCCGGGCGCCCGGCTCGCAGTCCCAGTGGGTGACGTCGACGGCCGCCTCCGTGGGGCCGTACAGGTTGTGCAGCGGCACCTCGGGCAGCACGGTGTGGAAGCGGGCCGCCAGGTCGGCGGGGAGTTCCTCGCCACTGCACACCACCCGGCGCAGTCCGGTGCACCCGGCCGCGGCGGGCTCGTCGAGGAACGCGCCGAGCATCGACGGCACGAAGTGCGCCGTCGTCACGTGTTCGGCGCGTATCAGCTCCGCGAGGTAGGCCGGGTCCCGGTGCCCGTCGGGACGGGCGACGACCAGGGCCGCGCCGGTGACGAGCGGCCAGAACAGCTCCCACACGGAGACGTCGAAGCCGGTCGGGGTCTTGTGCAGCACCCGGTCCCCGGCGGTGAGCCCGTACGCGTCCTGCATCCACAGCAGGCGGTTGACGACGGCCTCGTGCGAGACGGCGACGCCCTTGGGCCGGCCGGTGGAGCCGGAGGTGTGGATGACGTAGGCGGGGTTGCGCGGGTCGGGGGCGGTCTCCATTCCGGAGATGCGCGTCTCGTCGCCGGTGTCGGCGTCCACGACGAGAACGGGCGTGTCACCTGCGGGCAGCGGGGACTGTGCCGCCACCGCTTCGGTGACCAGGATCCGGACCGGTTCGGTGTCCCCAAGGAGCAGGGCGATGCGTTCCGCCGGAAGGCCCGGGTCGACGGGGACGTACGCGGCGCCCGTCCCGAGTACCGCCAGGAGGGCTATGACCAGGTCGGCGGAGCGGGGCACGGCGACGGCGACATGGGTCTCCGGTCCGGCTCCGGCCCGGCGCAGGCGGTCGGCGAGGGCGGAGGCGCGGGCGGCCAGCTCGCTGTAGGTCAGCCGCTGTGTCCCGTGGACGACGGCCGGCGCGTCGGGTGTACGGGTGACCTGGGCGGCGAACAGCTCGGGGAGGGTGGTCGGCGCGAGGGGCACCGCCGTGTCGTTCCACCGGGTGAGGACCAGTTCGCGTTCCTCGTCACGGAGCACGTCGACGGCCACCAGCCTCCGGCCGGGCTCCGTGGCGAACTCCCGCAGCAGCAGGCCCAGCCGTTCCGCCAGCGCGGTCACGGCCGCGTGGTCGAAGTGCGCGGGCTGGTAGCCGAGGCGGAGGGTGAGGGCACCGCCCGGGGAGTCCGGTGAGCCTTCGGTTCTCCGGGACCCCTGGGTC
Source organism: Streptomyces sp. NPDC058632 (assembly GCF_042717095.1). Lineage (NCBI taxonomy): Bacteria > Bacillati > Actinomycetota > Actinomycetes > Kitasatosporales > Streptomycetaceae > Streptomyces > Streptomyces sp. NPDC058632. The sequence continues at coordinate 88,154 of NZ_JBHXQZ010000021.1, forward strand.
ACGATCAGGCTCAGCGGGTAGTGGGTGGCGTCCCGGCCCTTCACCCCGGTGAGCCGCGGCCCAAAGGCGTCCGCCCGAGGGGCGAGCGACTCCCGGTCGACCGGGTAGTTCTCGAAGACCACGAGGGTGTCGAAGAGCGCGGGGTGGCCGGACAGCCTCGTGACCTCGCTCAGACCGAGGTGCTGGTGGGTCATCAGGGACGACTGGCCGGTCTGGAGTCCGGTGAGCGTCTGGCGGACGGTTGCCCGCGGGTCGAGGGCGACCCGGACGGGCAGCGTGTTGATGAAGAGTCCGACCATGGACTCGATCCCGGCGACCTCCGGCGGGCGGCCCGCGACCGTGGCGCCGAAGACGACGTCGTCACGGCCCGTCATGCGGGACAGCAGCACCGCCCAGGCGCCCTGCACCAGGGTGTTGACCGTCAGGCCCGCTTCCCGGGCCAGCCGGTGCAGGGCCGCGACCGTGTCGGAGGGCAGTTCCAGGGCGACGTGGCCGGGTTCGGCCGTGGACGCGCCGGCCGCCGCGGGGGCGAGCAGCGTCGGCTCGTCCAGCCCGGCCAGCTCGGCGGTCCAGGCGGCCCTGGCGGCCTCCCGGTCCTGGGCCGCGAGCCAGGCGAGGTAGTCGCCGTACGGGGTGACGGCGGGCAGCCCGGCCGCCGAGCCCCGCGCCGCGTACAGCGTGAACATCTCGCGGAGCAGCACGGGCATGGACCAGCCGTCGAGCAGGATGTGGTGCGGCGTCAGGACGAGGCTGTGGTGCTCCTCGTCGTGCTTGACCAGCGCGATCCTCAGCAGCGGAGGCCGCGACAGGTCGAACCGCGCCGACCGCTCCTCCTCGGCGACGCGGTCACGCCGGACGGTGTGCTCCGTCGCCGGTACGCCGGTCAGGTCCACGGTGCGCCAGGGCAGTTCGGGGTCGCGCACGATGACCTGGACGGGGGCGTCGGTGGCGTCGTGGACGAACCCGGCCCGCAGGTTGGCGTGCCGGCGCAGCAGTGCCGTCCATGCCTCGCGCAGGACCGACGCGTCCAGGGGGCCGGCCAGGTCGAGTACGAGCTGGGCGGTGTAGACGTCGGTGTCCTGGGCGTCGTACAGCGCGTGGAACAGGAAGCCGTCCTGGAGCGGGGAGAGCGGAAGGACGTCCTCCAGGCCGGGATGCGCGGCCTCGAGGGCCTCCACCTGCTCCTGGGTCAGGGGCACGAGGGGGAAGTCGGACGGCGTGTGGCCGCCGGTCTCGGCGCCGGTGCGCGCCAGCGTCTCCAGCGACCGCAGCCACCGCTCGGCCAGGTCCCGCACCTCGGCCTCGTCGAGCAGCTCCCCCGCCCACGAGAACGTCGCCGCCAGCACCGGGCCGTCCGCCCCGTCGACCGTGACGGCGTTGATGTCCAAGGCGTGCGCGAGCGGGGTGGCCGGATCGGCGTCGGGTCCCCCGGGCTGTGCGACCGGCGACCAGTCGGCACCGGGCGGGGAGGCGGACGTCGGCGTGCGCCCGAGGTAGTTGAAGCCGATCTGCGGCTCGGCGAGACCGGCGAGCACGGGCGCGGTGTCGGCGTTGAGGTGGCGGAGGAGGCCGTACCCGAAGCCGTCGCCGGGTACCGCCCGCAGCTGTTCCTTGACCCGCTTGACGGCGTCCGCGGGGTCGTCCCCGGAGACGGTGACGTCGAGCCGTACGGGGTGGACGCGGGTGAACCAGCCCACCGTGCGGGAGAGGTCCACGTCCGCCCGGTCGCCGTCGCGGCCATGACCCTCCAGGTCGACGAGCACCCCTCCGTCGGGGTCCACGCCCCGCGCCTCGCGCCACTGGCGCACCGCGAGGGCCAGCGCGCCCAGCAGCACGTCGTTGACGCCGCCGTGGAAGGCGGCCGGGACGGACGACAGCAGCGGTGCCGTGTGCGCCCCCGGCAGCGTCACCGTCAGGTGCCGCGCCGTGCCGGCGGTGTCGCGCGCGGGGTCCAGGTCCCGGCTGCCGAGCGTCGGCTCACCGCTTCTCGACGTCTCCTGCCAGTACGGGAGTTCCTCCAGCAGCGCCGGGTCCTGCGCCCGCTCGCCGAGCAGCTTCGCCCAGCGCCGGAACGACGTGCCCACCGGGTCCAGCCGCACCGGCTCCCCGGCCGCCACCGACTCCCACGCCTGCCGCAGATCCGGCAGCAGGA